>JACRCY010000232.1 GCA_016218785.1 Deltaproteobacteria bacterium | reverse complement strand
GCCGTAGCGGAGCCCGGAGGGCGAGCCGGCCGGGAGTCCGGCCGCGGGGGAGTGGGGACCCCGACGGCTTCGCCGGCGGGGCGACGGGGGCAGCGCCCCCTTGCGGGATCGACTCACCAGGGTCGCATTGACTCGCAGTCACTTCGACCCTGGTTAGGACACCCCGTTTGGTGGCAAAGTGATGCTTTCCGGAGGCTTGGAGACCATGTCGCAGACTGCTCGCGTGCTCATCGGTAACGGCGTCGTCCTGACGCTCGGCGACGACAACCGCGTGATCGAGGACGGGGCCGTCCTCGTCGAGGGGCGGGTGGTGAAGACCATCGGCCAGACCGCCGCGCTGCGCGCCCAGGCGCCCGGCGCCGAGTTCATCGACGCCCACGGCGGCGTGATCATGCCGGGGTTCGTCTGCGCCCACCACCACCTCTACAGCACCTTCGCGTGCGGCATCTCGTGCGCGCCCTCGGCGAACTTCGTCGAGATCCTCGAGCACCTCTGGTGGAAGCTCGACCGCGCGCTGACCATGGAGGACGTCCGCCTGTCGGCTCTGATCCCGGTCGCGCGCGCCATCAAGGCCGGCACCACCACCCTCATCGACCACCACGCCAGTCCGTCGGCCATCCGCGGCAGCCTCGATTGCATCGCCGATGTCGTGCTGCAGGCGGGCATCCGCGCCTCGCTCTGCTACGAGGTCACCGACCGCAACGGCGCGGCCGGCACCGACGACGGGATCGCCGAGAGCGCGGCCTTCTGCGCCCGCGCCAGGGCCGACACGAGCGGCCGCCTCCACGCCCTCGTGGGGCTGCACGCGGGCATGACCATCAGCCCGGGGACGCTCGACCGCTGCGTCGACCTGGCCCACCGCCAGGGCACGGGCCTCCACATGCACGTGGCCGAGGACCAGGCCGACCAGATCGACAGCCTCAAGAAGTACCAGGCCCGCGTGATCCAGCGGCTCAAGGCCGCCGGCGGCCTCGGCCGCGACTCGCTCGCCATCCACTGCATCCACCTCGCCGACGAGGAGCTCGACCTCCTGCGCGAGACCGACACCGCCGTGGTGCACAACCCGCAGTCGAACATGAACAACGCCGTGGGCGCCGCGCGGGTGCTCGACATGGTCAAGCGGGGCATCCGCGTCGGTCTCGGCACCGACGGCATGACCTCCGACATGAAGGAGGAGGTGCGCGCCGCGCTCTGGCTACGCCACCACGAGCACCGCGACCCGCGCGTCGGCTTCGTCGAGGTCGCCGAGATGCTGGTCAAGCAGAACCCGGCCATCGCCTCGCGCTTCTTCGGCGCAGCGCTGGGCCGCCTCGCCGTGGGCGCGCCCGCCGACCTCATCGTCTCGGACCACGTGCCCTTCACGCCCATCTCGCCCGCCAACGTCCTCGGGCACCTCCTCTTCGGCGTCTGCGCCGCGCCCGTCGACACCACCATCGTCGACGGCAGGGTGCTGATGCGCGACCAGCAGCTCAGGACCCTCGACTGGGTCGACATCAGCCGGCAGGCCCGCGCCGCCTCGCCCGCGACCTGGCGGCGCTTCGCCACCCTCTGACCGGCACCGCAAGGGACGCCCATGACCACCAGCCCGATCCTCACCGACGCCCAGCTCGCGCGCGAGATCAGCCGCTGCGAGTACTGCGAGGAGAAGCCCTGCCGCGAAGGCTGCCCCTGTCACTGCTCGCCCGCCGACTTCATCATGGCGGCGAAGCTCCAGAGCCCGGCGGACCTGCAGCGCGCCGCGGCCGAGATCATGTCGCTGAACCCCTTCGGCGGCGTGTGCGGCCTCATCTGCCCCGACCGCTTCTGCCAGGCGCGCTGCTCCCACAAGGGCTTCGACCGGCCCCTCGAGATCCCCGCGATCCAGGCGTCCGTGGTGGCCAAGGCCAAGGCGCTCGGCGTCTTCCCGCGCCTGGAGCCGGTGGCCGCCACCGGCCCCCGTGTCGCCGTCGTCGGTGCCGGCCCGGCCGGCCTCGCCGCGGCCGCGATCCTGGCGCAGCGGGGCTACCGCGTCGACATCTTCGAGAAGGAGGACCGCGCCGGCGGCGCCTGCAACGTCATCCCGCCGCACCGGCTCGACCCCGCGATCACGCAGAGCGACCTCCCCTTCGTCCTCTCGCTGCCGTCCATCACGCTCAAGGTGAAGAGCGAGGTGCGCGATCCGGTCAAGCTCCTCGGTGAGGGGTACGCGGCGGTGCTGGTGGCCGTCGGCCTGTGGCAGCCGCTCAAGGTCGGCATCCCGGGCGAGGAGCAGGCGCGGCCCGGCCTCGACTACCTGCGCGACCCGGGCGCCCACGAGCTCGAGGGCAAGGTGGCGGTGGTCGGCGGCGGCGCGACCGCCGTGGACTGCGCGGTCACGGCCAAGCGCCGCGGCGCGGCCCAGGTGGAGCTGTTCGCGCTCGAGAAGCTCTCCGAGATGCCGCTCACGGCCAAGGAGATGCGCGAGCTCGGCGGGCACGAGATCCAGGTGAACGGCCGCGTCCGCCTCACCGCGATCCTCGACGGCGGCCCGGGCATCCGCACCCTCAAGGTCGCGCTCCCCGACGGGCAGCCCTTCACCCTCAAGGGGCTCACCGATCTCCCGGGCACGGAGCAGGCCCGCGCCGACATCGACCACGTCATCGTGGCCATCGGCGCGCGCGCGAGCCTCAATCCCATCGAGCAGCCGGGCCTCTTCTACGCGGGAGACTGCGCCCACGGCCCCTCGACCGTCGTCGAGGCGAGCGCCGCCGGCAAGAACGCTGGCCTCCGTATTCACGCCTATCTGAGCAAGACCGCGGACCCGGAGTTTCCGAGCGCTCGCAAGAGCCACGAGCGAGTCCCCGGCTACCGCAGGCTGCCGGTGCCGCTCGAGACCGACTTCTTCGGCCGCACCATCCCCTCCCCCTTCCTCCTGTCGGCGGCACCGCCCTCCGACGGCTACGCCCAGATGAAGGCCGCCTTCGAGGCGGGCTGGGCCGGCGGCGTCATGAAGACCGCCTTCGACGGCATCCCCATCCACATCCCGGCCGACTACATGTACGCGTTCGACCAGGGCACCTGGGGGAACTGCGACAACGTGTCCGGGCACGCCCTGGCCCGCGTCTGCCGCGAGGTCGAGCAGCTGCGGCGCGAGTTCCCCGACCGCCTCGTGGCCGCCTCCACCGGCGGGCCGGTCAGCGGCGACGACGAGGCCGATCGGCAGGGGTGGCAGGTGAACACGAAGAGGCTCGAGGCCGCCGGCGTGATGGCCATCGAGTACAGCCTCTCGTGCCCGCAGGGCGGCGACGGCACCGAGGGGGCCATCGTGTCGCAGAACGCCCGCCTCACGGCGAAGATCATCGACTGGGTCATGCAGGTCTCCGACCCCGAGGTCCCCAAGCTCTTCAAGCTCACGGGCGCGGTCACCTCGATCGAGGTCATCGTCAAGGCGATCCGCGAGGTCTTCGCCCGCCACCCGGGCAAGAAGGCCGGCATCACCCTCGCCAACACCTTCCCGACCCTCGGCTTCCGCGCGGGGACGAAGCCGACCTGGGAGGAGGGGGTCGTCCTCGGCATGAGCGGGGCCGGCGTCGCGCCCATCAGCAACCTCACGCTCGCCAGCGTCGGCCACCTGGGCGTGACCGTGTCGGGCAACGGCGGCACCATGGACTACAGGTCGGCCGCGCACTTCCTGGCGCTCGGCTGCGGCACGGTCCAGTTCTGCACCGCCGTCATGAAATACGGCTACCGCTACGTCGACGAGCTGCACGGCGGCCTCTCCCACCTCATGGCCGCCCGCGGCATGCGCGGCACGAAGGACCTCATCGGCCGCGCGCTGCCGAGCCCCATCACCGGCTTCATGGACCTGACGGCCCGGAAGCGCATCTCCAGCGTCGACGCCGCGCTGTGCATGCACTGCGGCAACTGCTCGCGGTGCTCCTACGGCGCCATCTCCCTCGACCAGGACCGCGTGCCGGTCATCGCGGCCGAACACTGCATCGGCTGCAGCATCTGCACGCAGAAGTGCTTCGCCGGGGCGCTGGCCATGCGGCCGCGCACCCCGGCCGAGACGGCGGCCCTGCGCGAGGACTGATCCCACGAGGGGGCTCCGCCGACCGGCGACGCCCCGTGAGGGGACCTCGCGGGGTCCCCTCGCCCCCGCGGCGACCGCAGACGCCGGACCCCGCGGCGCGGCGGCCCCGCCACCTGCCGTCAGCGGAAGCGCGCCTTCATCCCCAGCACGGCGAGCGCCAGGAGGAGCGTCACGCTGTTGGCGACGACCACCGGCGCCGAGCGCACCAGCACGCCGTAGACGATCCACAGGGCCACGCCGATCGAGAACGCCGCGAACATCACGCCGGAGATGTCGCGCGCGCTGCGGGTACGCCAGGTCTTCACCACCTGCGGCACGAAGGCGGCCGTGGTCAGCACCCCGGCCACCGTCCCGAGCACCGTCTCCAAGTCCATGCGCCGGGCCCTCAGCCCGCCTCGCGCGCGCGCAGCAGGCGCCACACGCGCTCGGGCGTCAGCGGGATCTCGGACACCGGGAAGCCGAGCGCGTCGGAGACGGCGTTCAGGATGGCCGCGGCGGCCGGGATGATGGCCGGCTCGCCGATCCCCTTGGCGCCGTAGGGTCCCTTGCTCCACGGCTCCTCGACGAGCACGAGGTCCACCTCCGGGGCGTCGGCCGCGGTGGGCACGAGGTAGGTGGTCAGCGTGGAGGTGAGCACCCGCCCCTGCACGGTGCGGAAGTCCTCGTACCGTGCGTAGCCCACGCCCTGCAGCACGCCCCCTTCGACCTGCGCCTCGACGCCGTCGCGGTTGATGGCGCGGCCGATGTCGTGGGCGCAGGTCATGCGCAGCACCCGCACCTCGCCGGTGCGGGTGTCGACCTCGACCTCGGCGATGTGGGTGGCGAACGCATAGACGAAGTAGGCCGTGCCGAGGCCCGTCTCGTCGTCGAAGGTGGACGGCGGCGCCACCCACCAGCCCGTGGCCGCGAGATCGACGTTGCGGGCGTAGGCGGCGTGCGTGACGTCGCGGAACTCGGCCGGCCGGCCGGCGGCGCCGAGCTCGGCGCGCACCGGCTCCAGCCGCGCCGCGATGGTGCGGCAGGCCGCAAGCACGGCATTGCCGCTCATCACCGTGGTGCGCGAGGCCACGGTCGGGCCGCTGTCGGCCACCAGCGCCGTGTCGGTGTCCACTACCTGCACCTGGTCCACGGCGCACCCGAGCGCCTCCGCCGCGATGAGCGCCATGGCGGTCTTGGCGCCCTGGCCGATCTCGGTGCCGCCGATGGCGACGGTCACCGAGCCGTCCTGGTGCACCTGAACCAGCGCCCCCGAGGCGTCGAGGTGCCACCCCTTGGCGCCGAGCGAGACGCCGTAGTGCATGCAGGCCCCGCCGAGGCCGCGGCGGCGCGGGTCCCCGGCCCGCGGGCGCACCGTGCGCTTCTCGGCCCAGCCGCAGCGGTCGCGCGCACCCTCGAGCGTCTCGCGCAGCGGCGCGCTCTCCTCGAGCGGCGCCCCGGTGGGCAGCTCCGCGCCCACGTGGAGCGCGTTCTGCAGCCTGAGGTCGATGGGGTCGCGGCCGAGGGCGCGCGCCAGGTCGTCCACGATCCCCTCGTGCGCCACCGCCACCTGGGGCGCGCCGAAGCCGCGGAAGGCGCCCGACGGCGGGAGGTTGGTGTACGCGCCGACGCAGTCGACCTTGACGTGCGGGATGACGTACGGGCCCGGGCCGTGGACCGCCGCGCGCCACAGCACCACCGGCGAGACGGTCGCGTACGCGCCGCAGTCGCCGCGGATGTCGACCTCGGCGGCCAGGAAGCGGCCGTCGCGCGCCGCGCCGAGGCGGTAGCGGATGATCATGGGGTGGCGCTTGCTGGTCCGGAGGATGTCCTCCTCGCGGTCCAGGACCAGCTTCACCGGCCGGCCGGTGACGTGCGCGCCCAACGCGGCCATGGCGCAGATCTCCGAGGGCACGTCCTCCTTGCCGCCGAAGCCGCCGCCGGTGGTGAGCTGCACCACGCGCACCGCGCTGTAGGGGGTGCCGAGCACGCCGGCCACCCCCTTCTGGACGTAGTAGGGGCACTGCAGCGAGCCGTAGATCAGCACGCCCCCGGCGACGGGCTGCACCACCGCGCCGAGGGTCTCGAGGTACGCGTGCTCCTGGGCCCCGGTGCGGAAGGTGCGCTCCACGACCACGTCGGCGCGCTGCAGCGCCTGCGTCGTGTCCCCCTTGCGCACCCGGAACTGCACCGCCACGTTCCCCGCCTCGTGCACCAGCGGCGCGCCGTCGGCGAGCGCCTCCTCGATGCCGAAGACCCCGGGGAGCGGCTCCAGGTCGGCGGTCACCGCCGCAGCGGCCGCGCGCGCCTGCCCCGGCTCCTCGGCCACGCACAGCGCCAGCACCTCGCCGACGTAGCGCACGCGGTCGGCGACCAGCAGCGGATGCCCCGCCTGGATCACGCCGATGTCGTTCTTCCCGGGCACGGCGGCCGCGGTGACCACCGCACGCACGCCCGGCAGGGCCCGCGCGCGCTCGGTGTGGAGGGCCCGGAGTCGCGCGTGGGGGACCCGCGCCAGCACCGGGCGGGCGTAGAGCAGCCCGGCGACGCGCAGGTCGTCGACGTAGATCGCCTTGCCCGTCGCCTTGGTGTGGGCGTCGAGCCGCGGTCCGGGCCTGCCGATCACCGCCCGTCCGTTCCGGCACCCGCGGCGCCCGCGCCCCGGAAGAGCGCGGCCACGTCGTAGCCGCGCGAGAGCGCGAAGGTGAGGAAGCGCGCCGGACTCCCCCCGGTGCGGAAGCCGTGCATGACCTGGGACGGGTGGCGCAGGGTGGCGCCCGCGACGGCCGGGTAGTCCTGGCCCGCGACCTCGAAGGTCACCTCGCCCGACACGACGTAGCGCAGCTCCTCGCCCTCGTGCGGCGCGCAATGGTAGCGCGTGGCCGGATCGACCTCGTGCAGGACGACCTGGAAGAGGGGCCCGTTGTGCAGCACGTGGAAGACGACGCCGGGGATGGGGCTGAAGGTCTGGTGCTGACCCGGCGCAGTATAGGTCACGGCCTCGGACATGGGGCTCACCTCGGGCGTTTCTCCACCCGGGAACTTAGCAGGAGCGCGCCAGCGGCGAAACAGAAACGCTACGCCGTGACCTCGAGGAGCTTGGGGCTGCCGAGGTTCCGGGTGCCGAGGAGCGTCGCGGCCTGCACGATGTGGAGCACGGCGGTGTGCTTGAGCGGGCCGTCCTTCGTGAGGTACCGGCAGCAGTACGCGTCGGCGAGGACCGGGTCAACGGCGCAGAGCACGTGGTTCGGCTTCGAGACCTCGCCCGGGCCCTTGGGGCCCCCGGTCTGCATCACCCGCGTGGCGTCGGCCACGATCAGCGTGGGCCGGACGAGGGTGCTGATCTCGGCGATGCACTCGTGGATGCCGGCGCGGTGGTACTCGCGGCGCTCCCAGATGACGCCCATGACCTTCTTCAGGGCGCCGGAGAAGCGGGTGGCGTCGTGGTCCTTGATGACCGGCATCGAGATGAGCGCGTCGGCGGCCAGCACCTCCCGGGCGACGGCCTGCGCGAGCCCTCTCGCCGCGTGGACCTTGAGCCCGGCGACGTCGACCTTCTGGTACTGCCCCTCCTCGCGGGGCGCGAGCAGGGTGGCGACGGTCACCTGCACCGCCTCCTCGGCGCCGTTCCGCTTGAAGGCCACGGCGGCAGCATCGAGCACGTGGTCGAGGACGGTGATCCTCGCGGCGCCCGCCCTGACGCAGGCGTCGATCACGGCGCGCACCACGCGCGGGTGGGTGTTGGCCCCCTGCTCGGGAAGGCGCGCGAACGCGAGGTTGGGCGTGAGCACCACCCGGTCCCCCTTCTTGACGAAGAGGTCGATGCCGCCGAGCGCCTCGATGGCCTTGAGCGTCTGCGCATAGGGGTCGTTTCCGGCGCACACGACGAGGTCGCTCGCGGCCTGGAGGCCGGTGCGCGCGCCGGTCCCGGCCACGGCACCCGCCGGGCCGCCCGCGCCGCTCGCCCCGGCCG
>JACRCY010000231.1 GCA_016218785.1 Deltaproteobacteria bacterium | reverse complement strand
CGCCCGTGGCGCAGACGCCCGAGGAGGCGCCGGCCGCCCTGGCCCTGCGCGCCGCGGCCCGCGCCGCGGGCGCCGCCATCTACGAGGTGGCGCAGAGCGACGAGCACCTGCAGGGCATGGGGACCACCCTGACGGCGCTCCTGTTCCGGGGCGGCCGCGCCCACGTGGCCCACGTCGGCGACTCGCGCGCCTACCTGTTCCGCGACGGGCGCGTGGAGCAGCTCACCGAGGACCACTCCTGGATCGCCGAGCAGGTCCGCGCCGGGCTCCTCTCGGAGGACGAGGCCCGCGACTCCAAGTTCAAGCACATCATCACGCGCTCGGTGGGCTTCGAGCGCGACGTCCAGGTCGACATCTCGGCGGTGCCGGTGCTGATGGGCGACTGCTACGTCGTCTGCTCCGACGGGCTCTCCAACTTCGTCGAGTCCGACGAGCTGGCGCACATCATGACCGGGGCCTTCTACAGCCGCGTGCCCGAGATGCTCGTGGACCTGGCCAACGAGCGCGGCGGCGACGACAACATCACCGTGGTGCTGGTCTACGTCGCCAACGACGCGAGCTGAGGCGCTGCGGCACCAGCCCGACGCGGGGGCGGGTGGCCCGGTGGACGGGTGACCCGGCGGCGGCTCAGGGCCCGACGGTGCCGCCCGTGGCCGTGAGGTCGCGGCGGAGCCACCCCACCCCGCCGCGGTCGTCGCGGATCACCACCCACAGCACCACGTCGCCGGCCTCCTCCGGGGCGGTGAAGGTCTGATCCGAGCCGGGGATCTCGGTCCGGTAGAGCTTGAGCTTGCCCGGCTCCCGGGTCGAGCCCGGTTCCCCGGGCGCCGCCACGTACCACGAGAGCAGGAGCGCCTCGGTGGCGGCGGTGCCGTCGTCCTTGGTGAAGCCCTCGGCGCTGCCGTCCGTCGCCGCCGCCTGCAGCACGTGGTCCCCGGGCCCCACGGGGGTGACGGTCGCCTCCGGGAGGTCGGCGTCGTCGAGGACCAGCGCGGCGAGGCCCGGGTTGTGATTCGGGGTCGCGCTGCGCGACACCGTGAGCCGCTTGTAGGACACCTGGCAGTCCACGGCCATGCTCCCCTGCTCGACCATCTGCATGACGCAGCTCAGCGCATCGGTGTCGCCGGTGGCCGCGGCCACGAACATGGTCACGGCCCGGGACTCGTCGCCGGCGTCGAGGAAGTCGGCCGGCGGCACGTACGTGGCGGCCTCGTCGCTCCCGAGGAGGCAGAGGCCGCCGCCGGTGAGCGAGCCCGCCGGGTCGTCGCAGGCCGCGAGCGTGATGGCGCCGGTCGCCATGCCCGGGAGCGCGGCGCTGGGGTCGGTGGCGAACTGCGCACATGCCGTGGCCGAGGTCCCCGACGGCGTGGCGCAGGCCAGCCACAGGAAGGTCCGCGCGCGCCCCTCCGCCGGGGCGTAGGGGTCGACGAGCAGGAGATCGAGGGCGGCCGTCTCCCCGGGCGCCACCTCGGGCGGCTCGGCGCGCACCGCGAGCACGCGGAAGCGGTCGACGAGCGAGGGCGGCGGCAGCTCGCCGCTGCAGCCGCCCAGGGCCAGCGCGAGGCCCAGGAGGGCCGTGGCGAAGGCCCCCTGAGTCGTGATCCGGCGGGTCATCCGGTGCCCGTCGATCGGCGTTCTTGGCCGCCTACTCGGCGGGCTTGTCGCCGTCGCCCTCGCCACCTTCGGCCGGCTTCTCCCCCTCGGGCTGCTCCTCCGGCGCCTGCTCCGCCGGCAGCCCCTTCTTGCCCTTGGCCCGGCGCGCCTCGATGAGGAACTCGATGCGGGCCTTGGTGCCGCCGGTCCCGCCGAGGGCCGCCACCAGGCGGTCGACCGAGACGCCCCTGCCGATCAGGAACATGCGCACCGCGGAGGCCCGCCGCGCCATGACCTCCTTCGAGTCGCCCGGGCCGCCGTGCGCGACGATCTTGATCTTCGCGTACTCGGTGTGGCCGCGCAGCACCTGGGCCAGCTGCGAGAGGATCGAGTGCGAGGTCACGCCGACGACGATCTCCCCCGCCCGGTCGCGGAACCGGATCTCCTCCTTGACCTCGATCCGGTTCTCCTTGTCGTTCGGGACGACCTTGACCTCGCCCTTGTCCGGGCACCCGTCCTCGTCCTGGAAGCCGTTGATGGTCTCCGGCTGGTTCGGGCACTTGTCGTCCTTGTCGGGGATGCCGTCCTTGTCGTTGTCCGGATCCGGGCAGCCGTCGTCGTCCTCGAAGCCGTCCAGGTCCTCGGGGTCGTCGGGGCACTGGTCGAACTGGTCGGGGACGCCGTCGCCGTCGTTGTCCGGATCGGGGCAGCCGTCCTCGTCCTGGAAGCCGTCCTTGTCCTCGGCCTCCTCCGGGCACTTGTCGACGTTGTCCATGATGCCATCGCCATCGCTGTCGGTCTTGTCGACCGGGCAGCCGTCGTCGGGCTTGGGCGGCAGGCCGTCCTCGGCGTCGAAGGGGCAGGCGTCGCGGATGTCGGGGATGCCGTCGTGGTCGTTGTCGTGGTCGGGGCAGCCGTCCTCGTCCTGGAAGCCGTCGAAGTCCTCCGGATCGTTCGGGCAGCGATCCCGCTCGTCGGGGATGCCGTCGCCGTCGTTGTCCGGGTCGGGGCAGCCGTCGTCGTCCTTGTAGCCGTCCTTGTCCTCCGGCACGTCCGGGCACGAGTCGTAGACGTCGGGGATGCCGTCCCTGTCGCGGTCGCGGAAGTCGGGGTTGAAGGAGAGGCCGAAGAAGACGCGCCACTGCGGCGCGCCGATACCGCCGACGAGCCCGCCGCCGGCACCGGCGGAGGCCTCCCACATGCGGGCGATGATGACCTTGACGCCGCCCAGCAGCTCGGTGGGCGCGGTGTCCTGCCACCGGTCGAAGCCGTGGCGACCGGTGAGCTCGAGCACCGGCCGCACCTGGAGCTTCTTGCTCTTGCCGAGGTCGTACCCGACGCCGGCGCCGTAGATCATCTGGTGCGTGAGCTTGTCGCTCAGGTAGGTGGAGGAAGCGCGCAGGATCACGCCGGCGTTGGCGCCGACGTGGAGCGGCCCCTGGTTGAACTCGAAGTTCAGGCGCGGGCGGAAGGTGGGGTAGCGCTCACCCAGGAACTCGCGCCGGGACAGATCCTCGCTCGACGACGCGAAGCCGTGGGAGTCGAGGGGCATCGTCAGGATGGGGGCCGCCGCCAGCGCGAAGCTCTGGGTCTCGGTCCGCTTGCGCCAGAAGACGGCCTTGAACTCGATGCGCAGGTCGCCGATCCCCGCCCCCTTGATGGAGCCCGGGATGAACGGGTCGTCGGGCTGGCCGACGTGCTGCCCCTTGGTGGAGAGGGCCAGCGGCAGCGCCACGCCCAGCATGAACCGCTTGCCGAGACCGATGGCGCCCACCATGTCTGCCCAGAACTGCCGATCCACCGTGTAGGTGTCGCTGCCGATGGTGGTGCCCCTGACGTTCGAGATGCGGAAGGGCTTGCTCTGGTAGTTCATGAACAGCGAGAACCCCATGAGCCGGTGCGCGGGCGCCTCGGCCGCCTCGACCGTGAAGAAGGGCGATGGTCCCACGGCGGGCTCGAAGAGCTGGGCCGGGATGGTCGCCTGCTGCGGGATCTGGGCCCGGGCCGGACCAGCGGCCGCCACCACGATCAGAGCGAGTGCTACGCGGAGAGTTCCTGGCATACGCCTCCCCCGAGAGGGCCGATTCTTGCACGTTGGTCGCAAGGTTGGCAACGAGTTTAGCCGCTCGAACGAACTAGTCCAGTTCGTCGTTCAGCTCGATGTCGAGCGAGCGCTCCTGCCGCCGTTGCCCCTTGAGATCCTCGAGCACCGAGCGCGCCCGGTCCGACGCGCGGGCGTCGCCGACCCCGGTCGAGCCGTCGAGCGAGCGCGCGTCCGTCTGCGAGAGATCGATGCGCGGGGCGAAGGCGTGGGCGTGGGCCTCATCGACGAGGCGCCGCGCCAGGGCGGCGGCGTCCTCGCCCGCGCGCGACTGCACGTGGGCGCACTGGAGCACCGTGCCGCCGACGGAGTGGAGGCAGGCGGAGGTGGCGCCGACCGTCAGCACCATGCCCCCGGCGCCGGCCCGGAAGCGGGGGGAGCGTCGCAGCAGGGCCGCGGCGCGCCGGGCCCCGTCGCTCCCGTCCTCCCGGACGGTCACCGGCAGCGCCAGCCCCAGGCGGCGCACCGACGTGGGGTCCTTCTGGAGCGCCTGGTCGAGGTAGTGGAGCTCCCGGCGCGGGTCGCCGACCCGCCGCGCCGCGTCGGCCGCCACCGCCGCGACCCGGCCGGCGAGGAGCACCTCGGCCGGCGGCAGCCCCGCGAGGGCACGCTCGGCCACGGCGAGCGCCTGCTGCGGCTTGCCGCCGCCGAGGGCGGCCTCGGCCTCGACCGCGTCGAGATACGGCCCCGCCTCCGCGAGCGTCTCCGCGGCGCGTGCCTCGCGCACCGCCTGCTCCACCACCCCGGGCCCCAGGATGCTCACCAGCTCGCCGTTCACCCAGACGGGGACGTCGGCGCCACCGGAGAAGGAAGGGCGCAGCGTCGCGAGGAGTCGCCGCCGGTCGGCCATGAGCACGGCGGCCCGGCGACCCGAGGACCACGCCTCCACCAGGAGGCGCGCCTCGGCCCAGAGGCGGCCGAAGGCCGGCCACGCCCCGTGGGTCGCGCGCTCCTCGGCCAGGCGCAGGGCGACCTCGTTCCGGGCCATGCGGTCCAGGATCGCCGCGGCGGCCTCGGCCTGCTCGCGCTGCGACGAGATGCCGCCGCGCCGGTCGGGGCGCTCCAGCGCCCGGCGCGTGAGCGGCAGCGCCTCCGCCGCGCGGCCGACGGCGAGGAGCAGCAGCGAGGCGAGCGCGTCGGTCTCGGCCTGGGAGAGCTGGTCGAGGTACGCGGGCTTGCGCCGGCGGTGCGCGTGGGCGTCCTTCATCCCCTTGACCGCCTCGGCCACCCGTCCCTCGCGGAGGTAGAGCTCCACCAGCTTGGCGTAGGGGTTGCCGTAGAGGGTCGGCGGGCGCCGCGACGCCTCGAGGAAGTCGCGCTCGGCCTCGTCCAGCCGGAGCATGCCGAGGGCGGCCTCGCCGGCGTTGCTGAACTCGGCGGCCCCCTCGGTGCGCTGGCCCCGCACCTCCTCGGCGGCCTGGCGGCAGGCCTGGTACGACTCGGCGCGCTTGCCCGCCTCGGACTCGATGGCGCACAGCGCGGTGAGCGCCACCTTGCGCTGCCGCGGGCGGCCGGTGGTGAGCGCCGCGCCCACCACCGCGCGGGCCTCCTCGTAGCGCCCCAGCTTCATCAGCGGCCAGGCGTGCTCGGCGAGGAGCGGCGGCCGGTAGACGCGGTCGTGCGCGTCGAGCGCCTCGAGCTTCTCGGCGAGGAGGTCCATGTCGCCGCACAGGTCGGCGAGGTCCACGAGGATGTCGCTGTGCCACCGCCAGGGGGCGTCGGCGCCCGGGTCGGCGCCGTGGCGGCGCTCGAACAGGGCCCGCGCCTCGCGCAGGTACCACAGGGCCCGCGGCAGGTTCCCCTCGCCGAAGTAGTGCGCCACGCCGACCACGTAGTGCGCGGCGAAGGACCGGGGCGAGCGCCGCAGGATGCGCTCGGCCACCTCGCGCGCCTTGACGTAGCGATCCTGTTTCGCGAGGTTGTAGGCCTCAAGCTCCTCGGCGGTACCGGCCCGCGACTTGGTGTCGTCGCGATCGGCCTCGCCATCGGCCTGCGGCCAGGCGAGCGACGGGGTCAGCAGCACCGCCAGCGTGAGGAACCGCGCTCTCATCGCCTCTGCATCGTGAAGCGGGCCAGGCGCTCCAGCGGCTCTCTGCTGCACTCGCGCACCACCGTGGTCGCGTCGTCGACGCCCGGCGCCAGCTCGAGCCGATGGCCGAAGATGCGCGGCGCCAGCACCTCGACGTCCTCGCCGGTGACGAAGTCGCGGCCATGCATCATGGCCCGGGCCTGCAGCGCCGGGAGGGCCAGCACCAGGGACCGCGTCGAGGCCCCCTGGAGCACGCGCCGGTCGGCCCGGAGGGTCCGCGCCAGATCCACCAGGCACTCGCGCACCACCGGCGCCACCTGGCAGGCGTTCTCGATCACGCGACGCGCCTCGACCACCTGGGTCCGCGTCACGCGCGGCATGCCGGCGTGGGCGAGGCCGTCGCGGCGCTCGCGGTAGGTCGCCAGCACCTCCAGCTCGGCGTCGCGGGCGATGTGCTCCATGCGGATCTTGAACACGAACCGGTCCAGCTGCGCCACCGGCAACGGATAGGTACCGGCGAGATCGAGCGGGTTCTGGGTCGCCATGACGAAGAACAGGTCGTCGAGCTTGTAGGTGACGTTGTCGACCGTCACCTGCTTCTCGGCCATGGCCTCGAGGAGCGCCGCCTGCACCTTGGGCGAGGTGCGGTTGATCTCGTCGGCCAGCACCACGTAGGCGAAGACCGGCCCGCGCCGGAAATGGAACTTGCCCGACGGCGCATCGAAGACCGACACGCCGGTCACGTCCGAGGGGAGCAGGTCGGGCGTGAACTGGATGCGGCGGAAGCTCGGGATCTCGTCGTCGAGCTTGTCGTCGCGCTCGGGGGGCGGCCTCGGCGGAGCCTGCGGCCGCCCTCCTCGCTCGCTGCGATCGCTCGCCACGATGATCGCCTCGCCGAGCGCCTTGGCGAGGGTCGTCTTGCCCGAGCCGGGGTAGTCCTCGAGCAGCACGTGCCCGTCGGCGAGCATGGCCACCAGGATCAGCTCGATCACCTCGTCGCGGCCCCGCACCGCCGCGTGGAGCCGGTCGTAGAGGCAGCGGCACACGGCCATGGCGCCGGCCGGGCCGTCGACCGGCTGCTGGAGCGCGCCCGCGGGCGCAGGGAGGGTCTCGATCGGCGGTTCGGTCATTTCGATCCCATGAAGGACAGCGGGTTGAGGAGGCCAAAGAGCCGTCGCCACCACGGCGCCCGGGCCGTCACCTCGGCCCCCACGGCCTGCTGCAGCGCGAGGGTGCGCGGGGCAGCGGGGGTCGCGCGCGCTCCCAGCGCCGCGCCGGAGTGGACCACGGTGAGCGCGCCGAGCGTCGGGGCGAGCGGCGCCGCGCGCCGCGCGAAGGCCTCGCGCGTCTCGCCGAAGTCGCGCCTGAGGCCCGCCTCGGCGAGGACGTCCAGGGCGGCGCGGTAGCAGAGCCGCGGCAGCGCCGCCGCCGGGGCGAACGCGGGCGCGAAGCGCCGGTACGCCTTGACCGCGTAGAGCAGCAGCAGCAGGGTGAGGAGGAACGGCAGCGACGCGCGCAGCGCCGTGGCGAGGCTCCGCAGCCCCGCGCGGGCGGCCTCCGGCACGCCCGGAGGCGGCGGGGTGGGCTTCGACTTCTTCACCATCTCGCCGAGCATGCGCTGGAGCCCGGGGTCGGGCGGCCGGTTGCTCTGGTCGAGCGAGCGCTCCGGCGCCGGGTCGAAGGGGACCCAGCCGACCCCGTCGAGGTACAGCTCCGGCCAGGCGTGCGCGTCGCCGGCCCGCAGCAGCAGGGAGGAGCCGTTGCCGCGCGCCGCCTCGGTGGCGGCGTAGCCGGCCGCCACCCGCGCCGGGAGCCCGCGGGCCCGCAGGAGGAAGGCCGCGGCGTGGGCGAAGTGCACGCAGTAGCCAGTCTTGTCCCCGAAGAGGAAGTCGGCGGTCGGGTCGTCCGCGCCGGCGTGCTGCGAGCGGCGCGAGTAGATGCCGTTCTGGTCGAGCCAGACCTTGATGGCGAGGGCCTGCGCGACCGGGTCGCGCCGGTACTTCTCCGGGAGGCCTGCCACGATCTCCCCGGCGAGCTGCTCGTAGCGGCTGTCCTCCGGGTACTGCTGGTAGTGGGCCCACACCTCGTTGGCCCACGCCTTCAGCCCCACCTTGCGGCCGACGAGGCCCCGCAGCTCCTCCGCGAGCACGAAGGAGGTCGCCTCGTAGGCGCGGCGGAAGCGCGCCGGATCGGGGTTCTCGAGGGGGGTGAGGCGCGACGGGTAGTCGAGCGCGAACGGGCGGGTGTGGTCGGACATGAGCGCGACCACGGTCGCGAGCTCGCGCCGCTCGCGCCCCTGCCACGGCGGCGCCACCTCGGTCTCCTGCGCCGGGAAGAGCCGCACCAGGTCGCGGTCGGCGTCGGGGCGCGTGGCCGCCACCAGGCGGTGGCCGTTGAACTGCGAGAACGCCGTCTGGCGGAAGTAGTACAGCCCGGTGGGGGGCGAGTAGTCGTCTTTGAAGACCACCACCGCGACCGGGACCTCCTTCCCCTGGTCCTCGAAGTCGTCGCGGAAGGGCATCTCCTCGGCGTCGCGCCGGTCCTGGCTCTGCCCCTGCCCGCCGCCGTCGCCGGTGGTCCGCTTCTGCCGGCTCGGTGGCGGCGGGGGGCCCTTCCCCCGCAGGCCCAGGGTGTCGGCCGCCGCCGGCTTCTGCGGCGGCCCGCCCCAGCGGAGCGCCGCCAGGCCGCGGGGCGCGAGGAGGCCGAGGGCCAGGAGGTGCACGAGCACGCGCCCGCCGCGGCGCTCGTGGAGGAGGAGCACCACCAGCGTCAGGGCCCCGACGCCGCCGATCCAGAGGAGCACCATGACCGGGTCGATGCCGCGGCTGAAGGCCCAGTCGGCCAGGAAGAGCGGCCGGTTGATGGCCCCTTCGCGGTGCACCGCGAGGATGCGCACCAGTGCGAAGGTCACGGCGGCCACCTCGACGAGGCGCGCCTCCTGGTGCCGCGCCCCGCTGGCGCGCACGGCGGCGACGCCGCCCGCGAAGAGCAGGCCGAAGCGGAGCGCGTCGGCGAGTGCGAGGGCGCCCAGCGGCCCGAGGCTCGCCGCGATGCCGTCGCTGCCGGTCACCCACCCGGCGGCGCCGAGCCCCGCGGCCATCACCGCGATGCCGAGGAGCCAGAGCACGGCCAGGCGGAGCGCGGTCCGGGCCAGCAGGTGGCCGGCCACGACGCCGACGAGGGTGCCGAGGATCGCGGCCACGACCCCGGCGGGTAGCGCGAGGTCGAAGGTGAGGGCCGCGGCGGTGACGGTCATGACCGCCGCCCGCAGCACCGACACCAGCGACGACTCGGCCTTGCGCTCGCGCATGTCGGTCAGGCCCTCATCGCCCGCAGATGCCCGAGGCCGTAGACCTTGCCGGTGTGGCGCTCGACCACGATGGGCTCCACCCCGGCGCGCAGCAGCCGGTGGATCGTCTCGTCGAGGTCCGCCCGGGCCAGGGCGCGCGCGGGCCTCCCCTTCAGCAGCAGCCGGCGGAGCCACGACGGGGCTGCGAGCGCCACGCCGTCGGTCGCCACCACCACGTCGAGCATGCGGCGCCGCCCGGCCACCACCCCGGCCACGCGGTCGAGCCAGGGCCCCGGTGCGGCCGGCACGAAGACGATGCCACGCACCCGGCCGCGGCGCTCCGCCTCGCGCAGGAACGGCTCCAGACCCGCGCCGCAGCGGTGCCGCGCGGCGGCCGAGCCGGCGATCCACTCGAGCGCCAGGTCCGGATCCGCGGTGCCGGCGGGAGGCTGCCCATCCGTGCCGAACCGGCCGTTGGCGCCGAGGATGCCCATCTCGATCGCCACGCGCGCGGCGGCCGCCGCCGGCTCGTCCCAGGGCGCGGCCACCAGGAAGACGACGGTCCGCTGCGCCGGCGCGATGGCCCGCTCCGGCGTGCGCACCATGACCTGACGGGTGCGCGCGAAGGTCTTCCACAGGATCAGCTTCAGCGGGTCGCCCGGGCCGTAGCGCCGGTAGTCGACCCGGTCGCCCACGGGCTCGCCCATGGGCAGCGGCAGGTCCTCGCCGCCGGCGAGGGCCCGGATGACCGGCATCTGGCGGAACTGCCCGACGTTGGGCAGCACGCACGTGGGCGCGTGCTGCTCGTGGCGCCACCCGACCCGCATGAGCCCGAGCACATCCTCGACGACGACGCGGCGCTCGATGGCCTCGATCCGCCAGCGCGCGGTGGGCGTGACCTCCTCCTCCTGACGGCCGCCGCGCGGCACGGCCACCGCCTCGGCCTCGGCGGGGGCGACCCAGCTCCAGCGGCAGCGGAGGAGCGGCACGAAGCGCAAGCCGGGGGCCGTGAACGTCGTGCGGCGGGGGTAGCCGGCCTCGCCGCGCACTGTCATCAGGCTCGGGCCAGGGGTGGCCCTCGCCATGGGCATCAGGCTCGGGCCAGGGTCGGCCCTCGCCATGGGCGCCGCGGTCGCCTGGCGCCGCAGCCGGACGAAGACCACGATCGCGGTCGCCACGACCAGGACCAGCATGAGGGCCCAGACGCCGAGCGCGACGGCGCCGCAGACCATGAGCACCAGATCGATGCGCCCGAGGCCGTAGTCGAGGAGCGCGACGCTCGCGGCCGCGGCGAACAGCAGCCCGAGGACGGTCGGCGGAAACTTGTCGAGCGCCCGGCGCAGCACGCCCCACGCGCGGCGCGCGATGGCCCCCGGGCTGCGCTCGGTCTCACGCACGGCTGTCCCGCTCGCGGCCACGGCATAGCATGTGCCCGGATCCCTCCCGAACGCAACCCGACGCCGCGCCACGGATTCTGGTATGGTAATCGGGCTACAGTCGACACGACTCATGGCGCTCGATCGGGACAAGCAGATCTACCTGGCGGGGGGCTTGCTGGCCGTCGCGATGTTCGCCGGCGGCATGTCGGCGTGGTTCGGCGGCGACGTGGAGAAGCTCCCCCTGCGGCAGCTCCCGCAGGCGCCGGCCCCCGAGGAGACCATCACCCGCGAGCTGCGGTACGGCGCCGAGTACTACAAGGCCCTGCTCGTCGAGGACGCCAGGAAGTACGGGGTGTCGGCCCCCGATCCCAAGGGGCTCGCGCAACCCTTCGCGCTCTTCGTCGAGTTCACCGGTCGGCAGCGGCTGCAGGCCCGCAAGGAGGGCGGCCTCGACACGAAGCACCTCAAGATCACCCTCGAGGTGACCAAGGAGTGGGCGCAGGCGCCGGGCGGCGGCTTCACGACCGAGCACGCCGTGGTGCGCATCGCGAACAAGACCGACATGTACCTGGCCTACCGGGTGGTCACCGAGCCCTCCGACGTGCGGCGGTGCCTCAACAAGGGCGACATCCCGCAGAACGCGATCGCGCTGACGCCGCAGGAGGAGATCGCGCGCACCGAGTGCACCATCGACCCGACGACGGCCATCTACGTCGTCACGGTCGAGGTGATGGAGATCCCGGCGCTCAGCTACCACTACCTGTGCCGCCTCCGCCCCATCGTGCTGCTGCACGAGGACCGGGTCACCGCCGGGCACCAGGCCGGCCGCGGCAAGCCCTGCGACCCCATCGCCTGGGCCGACATCAAGGCGGGCGCCGAGGCCAAGCAGGTGGACTGGGCCGACGTCGTCGACTTCTACGCGCGCCACTCCTGCGACGAGTACACGTTCTTCCGCGGCTACAAGTTCTCGATCGCGCCGCTCCCCCGGCTGCCGGTGCTGCCCCGCCGGTAGGATTCTCAACTGGAGCGCCGCCAAACCCCGCCGTTCGCGCCCGTAGACGCAGCCGGAATTGAGCAGGAAGGTTGCGTGCCGGTGCCTGCGGGGCGCCAAACGGCCACGACTGTAGATGGCCGCGCCGACGCTGGCAGCGCGGCCTCCGTCACCGTGCCCCTCGTAGGGGCCCCGTAACTCCTCTGCGCAAGGAACGCGCAGGGCCCGGGTCAGAGGATCCTCTCGAGCCGCTGGTAGAGGTCGATGAGCGGCCAGGCGCGGTGGGAGAGGCGCCAGAGCTTCTCGCCGGGCCGGCCGGCGGAGTCCCGGGGCGCGCTGTAGATCAGGTTGGTGAGGAGGCACCAGGTCGCCGTCTTCAAGTTCCGCGTGTCGCGCAGGGAGCGGAGGAACCGCGCCACCATGCTCCACCGGCCGAGCACCCTGTCCCCGATCCTCCGCATCAGCCTCTCGTACTCGCCGACGTCCAGGTGGCGCGGCTTGAACAGGATCTCCGTCAGGTCGTATCGGTCCCAGTCGGCCGGGAAATCCGTGTGCAGGAGCCTGCCCTCCTCCAGCAGGTGATCGAACAGCTTCGTCCCCGGGTAGGGCGTCAGGGTGCAGTACTGGATGACGTCGATGGGGCTCTCCAGGACGAAGTCGAGCCGCCGCCGCAGCGATTCCATGGTGTCCTCATCGGTGCCGAAGATGAACGAGCCGTGGATGCCGATGCGGTGCTCGTGGATCCTCCGGAACACCTCCCGGTAGTCGCGCTGAAGGTTGACCTTCTTCCTCATGGACCGCAGGACCTCGCGGTCCTCGGCCTCGATACCCAGGAAGAGCAGGCGGCAGCCGGACTCTCGAAAGGCCTCGAGCACCTCCGCGTTCTCCGCGACGTTGAGCGCCGCCTGGCTGTACCAGGCGAACGTGAACTTCCGCTTGAGCATTCCCCTCGCGAGAGCGATCGCCCGCTCTCCCCTCCCGGAGCCGTACCCGATGATGTTGTCGTCGACGATGAAGAGGTACTTGCGACGCAAGGTCGCCATCTCGTCCAGGACTTCCTCGACGGGGCGCATGCGGTACGCGAACCCGTTGAACTGGGAGACCGAGCAGAACTCGCAGTCGTTGGGGCACCCCCGCGCCGTCTGGATCGTGTCGCAGATGTACTTCTCGCTGAACAGATCTCGCCGCGGGTGGACCAGCCCTTCGAGGCCCACCCGCGTGCCACGGTACCGGCGCTTCAGGTGGCCCGCCTCCGCGTCGGCGATCACCTGTGCCCACACGGACTCCGCCTCCCCGACGACGACCGCGTCTGCGTGCCTCAGCGCCTCGTCCGGCATCGTGGACGCGTGGATCCCCCCCATGACGACGGGGACGTTTCCTTCCCGGAACCTGCGGGCGACCTGGTAGGCGCGGTTGGCCATCGCCGTGAAGCCGGTGATCCCCACCAGGTCGCACGGCCGGAACGTGGCGGCTTCGAAGTTCTCGTCCAGGATCTCGACGTCCCAGTGACCGGGGGTCAGCGCCGCCACGTATCCCAGGCCGAGGGGAGGAAAGCCGGGAAAGGGGTTGGACAGCGTGGGATTGACCAGGATCAGCTTCCTTCTTCTCATGTCGCTTCCGTGTCGTGCCGTGGTCTTCGTCACCGCGTCGTGGGGCGCCGCGGGTCGGCAGAACGGGACGCGCCCACCGCTCCTCCGGCGCTCCTCCGCGGAGCCTGCGGGCCCGAGGACGGCGCGGAACGAGGCGTCCCAGCAGCAAGGCCGTGGTGGATTCGACCTGTCTCCTCGCGCACGCCGCCGGCTGCCGCCATTCCCCCGAGCCTCCTGCTCCTACGTACGACGATGGTACCACCGTTCCCGAGGGCCCAGACGACCCGGAGCGGCCACGCCCTTCGAGCCGCACCACGTGGTCCCCTGTCTCATGACCGGATTGGCCCGCTGGTAACCCCGGGACACGCGCCCGTCAGCGGATCTCGACGTCGTAGCGCTCGGTAGCGGACGCGTCGCGCTGGTACGCGAAGTGCCACCACTCGCGGGCGTAGGACGCGAAGCCGGCGGCGGTCATGGCCGCGGCCAGGCGGCGCCGGTGCCGGAGGACGGCGCCCGCGGCGTTCGCCGTGTGGGATCCGGGCGTCATGGCGTCGTAGGCGGTGCCCATGTCGAGCGGCCGGCCGGTCGCGAGGTCGCAGAGCGTCAGGTCCACGGCCACGCCGAGGTTGTGGCGGCTGCGCACGGCCAGGTAGCCGTCGCGCACGAGGGCGAGGTTGCCGGTCCGGCGCGCCCACTCGACCATGGCGCGGCTCGCACGCACGGGTCGGTAGGCGTCGTAGACCAGCAGGCCCAAGCCCTCGGCGCGCAGCGACGCGTGGGCGCGGGCCAGCGCCCGGGCGGCCGCCGGCCGCAGCAGGGCGCGGCGGCCCGCGTAGCCCGGCAGCGGCGCACCGGTGAAGTTGTCGGCGGTGGCGTAGCGCAGCTCGACGCGGAGGCTCGGGTCGAGCGTCTGCACGTCGACCAGGGGCGCGCGGGGGTCGCGGCTCACCGGGAGGTCGTCGGTCTCGATCACCGGCGCCGCGGCGCCCCCGTCCCGCTGCAGCCCGGCCGGGGCCGAGGCGGGCGCGGTGGCTGGTGCGGGTGCCGGTGCCGCCGCCACTGCCGGAGCGCTCGCCGGTGCCGGGGGCGTGGAGGGCGCGCCGGTGCACCCGGCGAGGGCAAGCGCCGCCGCGATCACGGCGATGCGCTGCGACAAGGGCCTCATCGTCGCCTCGGCGTGGCCCGCGCGAGCCAGACGCGCCCCGCGGCGCCGTCGACGACAACCTCGTCGCCGTCGCGCAGCCGGCCGAGCGCGCCGCGGACGCCGAAGACCGCCGGCACGCCGTACTCGCGCGCCAGGATCGCGCCGTGCGCGAGCGCCCCGCCCGCCTCGGCCACCACCGCCGCCAGGTGCGGCAGCACGAAGGTCCACGACGGCAGGAGCGGGGCGCACACGAGCACGGCGCCGGGTGGCACCCCGCGCGGAGCGTCCGCACCGGCGTGGCG
>JACRCY010000229.1 GCA_016218785.1 Deltaproteobacteria bacterium | reverse complement strand
TCGCCCTCAACTGCGCCGCCATCCCCGAGACGCTCATCGAGAGCGAGCTGTTCGGCCACGTGCGCGGGGCCTTCACCGGCGCCATGAGGCAGCGCCCCGGGCGCCTCGCGAGCGCCGCCAACGGCACCCTCTTCCTCGACGAGATCGGCGCCGCACCGCTCGCGCTGCAGGCCAAGCTGCTGCGGGCCCTGCAGGAGCGGGTCTACTACCCCGTCGGCAGCGACCGGGAGGAGAAGCACACGGCGCGCATCATCGCGGCCGTGAACCAGGAGCCCCGCGAGTTGGTCCAGAGCGGCGGCCTGCGCGAGGACCTCTACTACCGCATCGGCATGTTCCGCATCGACGTGCCGCCCCTGCGGGAGCGCCTGCCCGACCTCCCGCTGCTCGCCGCCGCGCTGCTGGAGCGCGCCGCCCGGCGCCTGGGGCGCACCCCGCCCCGGGTGGCGGCCGACCTGATCGCGGCCTTCTACGCCTACGCCTGGCCCGGCAACGTGCGCGAGCTGGAGAACGTGCTCTCCACCATGCTGGCGCTCGACAAGGGCGAGCTGCTCACGCCGGCGGTGCTGCCGCCGGACTACCGCCGGCTCGCGGCCGGCGCGCCCGCCAGCGAGCCCGACCAGCCGCGCTCGCTGGCCGCGGCGGTGCAGGGCTTCGAGCGGCACTTCATCGGCGAGGCGCTGCGCCGGCACGAGGGGCGGCTGCGGGACACGGCCGGAGAGCTGGGCATCGACGAGCGGTCGCTCCGCCGCAAGCTGCGGCGCTGCGGGCTCGACCGCAAGTCGTTCAAGCCGAAGGGCGCCGGCGGCGGCGCCGGGGGCGGCGCCGCCAGCTAGGCCCGGCTATGCTCCCCCGCCATGGCGAGCATCCGCGCCAGGATGGCCGCCCTCGCGGGGCTCGCAGTTGGCCCGGGTCGACACGAGGTAGAGCGGCCGCCCCTTCACCTCCTCGAAGATGCGCGCGACGTACTCGCCCACCATCCCCAGGCTGAGCTGCAGCGCCCCGCCGACGAGGCAGACGAGCACGATCACCGCGGTCGCGGTCCGGCCGCCGGGGAGGTGCAGGCCGAGGCACCAGCGCACCAGCGCCCAGGAGCCGTACCCGAGGCCGCCCAGCGTGAAGAGCACGCCGAGCAGGAAGCTCAGGCGGAGCGGGGCCGGCGAGAAGGAGAGGACCGCGGTCATCGCGAAGCGGAGCATCCTGCCCAAGGGGTACTTGGTCTCCCCCGCGGACCGCCCGGCGCGTGCGTACCTGACGGCCGCCTGCGGGAACCCCACCCACGTGCCCAGGCCGCGCATGAACCGGTGCGTCTCGCGCAGCCGGAGGAGCGCGTCGAGGCAGGGGCGCGACACCAGGCGGAAGTCGCCGGTATCGGGGGGCAGCTCCTTCATCACGAAGGCCCGCATCAGGCGGTAGAAGAGCCAGGCCGAGAGCCGCTTGAAGACCGACTCCCCTGCGCGGGCCTCGCGCTGACCGTAGACCACGTCGTACCCCAGCCGGTACCTGGCGAGCATCTCGACGATGACCTCGGGGGGATCCTGGAGGTCGGCGTCCATGATGACCACGGCGTCGCCGGTGGCGTGGTCGAGCCCGGCGGTCACCGCGATCTGGTGCCCGAAGTTGCGGCTGAACCCCACGACCTTCACGGCCGGGCTCGCCGCGGCCCACTCCAGCAGGAGGTCGAGCGTCCCGTCGGCGCTGCCGTCGTCGACCAGCACGATCTCCAGCGGCACCCCGAGCGTGGCCTGGAGCTGCTCCACTCGCTGGCGCAGCGTGGGGACCATCGGCTCCTCGTTGAAGCACGGGATCACCACCGAGAGGAGCGACGGGTTCCCCCTCGGCCGCAGCCGCCTCGTGCTCCGGGCCTGAGCCATGCTGGGTGCCTACGCCGCCCTGGAATGCCGCATTCGCGGGCCCCAGTCAAGCGCCGGGGTCGGACGTCGACCCGGGCGCGCGGCGCGCCAGCGCCACCGCGGCGCCGAGCAGCACCACCAGGCTCGCGGCGGCCCACACGATCGACAGCGACGACATCACCGGCACCACCCGCCAGCGGGGCGCCCGCACCAGCACGCTCCAGCCGTAGCGTGGCACCGGGGCCAGGGCCCCCAACGCCGGTTCCGGGCCGAGGCCAGCGGCGGCCTGACCGGGGAGCTCCACGGCCACGGCCTGCGGCGACCGCACCGGCCCGAGGCCCCCGACCTTGGCGAAGGGGGCCACTCCCCCGAGGACCCGGTACTGGTCGTCGAGCAGGAGGACCTCGTGCGGCCCGCCGGTCGCCACGCGCAGCCGCGCGACGAGCCAGTCGAGGGCGATCTCGGCGGCGATCACGTGACGCGAGCCGGGGTGGCAGGGGTCACCGGTCGGGTGGCTCTCGCCCCCCACCTGGTAGGAGGCCGCCAGCACCACGAAGGGGCCGCGGTCGCCGCGCATGAAGGGCGCCGACAGGGCGAACCCACCGCGCCGCGCGTCGTCGACGGGCACGGCGCGCAGGTGCTCGTCCAGCTCGGCGGAGCCGACCGTCGGGTGGCGGCGGAGCGCTGCGTCGCCTGCCGCGGTACCGCCCGCGGCGGATCCATGAGCGGTACCGGCCGCGGCGGGTCCAATCGCGGCCGCGGCGGCGTCGCGGTGCACCGGTGGACGAAGTGATCGCCCCTCTTCGTCGACGACGCTCACGATGCGGAAGTGCTCCGACCGCTCGTAGAGGGCGCGCAGGCGCTGCTCCGCGGGCTCGGGGCTCGCCGCGAAGCCGCGGGCGGCCGCCCGCACCGTGTCGGCGAGGGTGTCGAGGTAGACCTCGCAGAGGGCGGCGGCGCCCCGCGCCGCCACCAGGTGACGCTCCGTGGCGCGCTCCCGCGCCACCGTGCGCGCGCGCTGCGCCCCGGCGAAGGCCGCCGCCGCGAGCGACCCGGCGGCCAGCACGAGCACGAGGAGCGCGAATCGCGGGCGCACGTTCCCCCGGTGGCTCAGGCCGGCTCAGCGCCCGGCGTGAAGAAGGCCTCGGTGCGGAAGCGGCGCCGGTCGACCCCGCGCGCCTTGAGCGCGGCCCGCACTTCGTCGATCATGGCGCCGTTGCCGACCAGGTAGAAGACCGGCTCGCTGAGCGCGGGGAGCGCGCCGAGCACCTTCGCGCCGATGCGGCCCTGCTCGCCGCGCCACTCCGGCCCCGGTCTCGTCAGCGACAGGTGCACCTCGAGGCGGGGGTGCCGCTCCGCGAGCGCATCGATCACTTCGCGGTAGAAGACGTCGGCCGGGGCGCGCATGCCCCAGAAGAGGAGCACGCGGCCGGTCTCGTCGCGCGCGAGCAGCTCCTGCAGCATCGGCACGACCGGGACGATGCCGGTGCCGGTGGCGCAGAAGACCACGTCGCCGGCGTGCCCCTGGTCGAGGACGAAGAACCCCAGGGGCCCGGTGAAGTCGACCTCGTCGCCGATCCCGAGCCGCTGCAGGAGCCGCGAGCCGAGGCCCCCCGCGATCAGCTTGGCGCAGATGACGAGGTGGCCGTCGTCGCCCGGCGGCGAGGCGATGGAGTAGGCGCGTCGCTGCGGCAGCCCCTGCTCGTCGAGGCCGCAGTCGAGGGAGAGGTACTGGCCGGCGCTGAAGCTGACGCGCGGCGGCGCGACGAGCTGGAGCCGGTACTCCAGGACGCCGTCGGCCACGGGCCGCACTCCGACCACGCGCGCGCGGTTGCTCATCGCCGCTCTACGTACCATTGCCGCCGGCGCAAGTCCACGACTTGCCGGTCCCCCCCGAATTGCCTAAACTCCTGCCGCTCGAGGGAGCTCATGCCCGACTACGCCCGGCTGCGCGAGTACGTGAGCCACCGCGTCACGTTCGACTACGAGAATGGGGCCCGGATCGTGGGGTACGTGGGCCAGACCAGGCCCCCGTCGGGGCCCGTGCAGACGGTGATGGTGTCGGCCGCCCTGCTCTACTCTCCCGCCGGCAAGCTGGTGGGGCAGCGCCCCGAGCTGAGCCTCGTCCCCAACCTGCTCGTGACCGCGCAGAAGGACAGCGGCCGCATGGTCCTCGAGTTCGACTCGGGCGCCCGGATCGTGGGCACGCCCGCGGACGACCCCCTCGGTGCCTCCGGCTTCCTGACGCTCCGGGGCGCCGCGATCCACGACAGCAACGGCCGCGTGATCGAGCGCCACGACGAGCTCGTCGTGGTGCCGCGGACGCTCCTCTCCTGCCGCGTCACCGAGGGGCCGCTCGGGCAGTAGCCGCGCAGCGTCCCCATCGCGCGAGCAACGCGCGGCAGGGGGGAGGCTCGCGACGGCTCTGCCGGCGCGAGGGGGGACGGGAACGTCCCCCCCTCAAGGTGGTGCCGCGGACGCTGCTCTCCTGCCGCGTCACCGAGGGGCCGCTGGGGCAGTAGCGCCGCGTCCGACGACGGGCCTACGTCGTCGGCATCGTCACCAGGCGCGGGACCTGGATCAGCTCGCGCGCGACCGACTCGACCTTGCGCATACCCTGGCGGTGGAGCACGAACTCGATGGCCCGCACCCGCTCCTGCATGTTGGGCGTGTCGATCGGCAGGTAGGAGACCCGGAACTGCTCGAGGAGCAGCTTCACCATGCCGTCGATGCGGATGACGCTGTCCCAGGTCACGCCCGCGCGGATGCCGTCCTCCTTGAGGAGCGACGAGTGCGGCCGCACGAAGAAGACGACCCCCTCGCCGACCCAGCTCATGTACTCGCGGAACTTGGGCGAGTCGAGCATGTCGGCGACGATGGTCGTGTGCTCGGCGGCGTAGGCCAGGTTGTCGAAGGACCGGTCGGAGACGAAGCCGCCGGCCTGCGAGTGCTCGATCTCCACCTGCCGCCCGAAGACCCGCATCTGGTACTCGGCCACCAGGTCGGGATCGGTGCGGAGCGCGTCGAGGCTCGTCTCCAGCTCGGCGAGCACGGCCCGCGCGATCTCGCTGATCATCGGCAGCCCGTACTTGCGGCTGACGTAGCGGGCCATCGTGGTCTTGCCGGTGGAGTGCGAGCCGACGAAGTAGATGCGCATGGTCTTGCAGTGCCCCCGAGTGAGTGGAACAGGCCCATTCTGAGGATCTGATCGGTCGTGTCAAGCGCCGTCACGTATGGCAACGTATCGCAATGTGCCTTTCCCACGCCGCCTCGCAGAGTTGCGACCGCGGGCGAGTGACGCGCTATAATCCCGGCCGCCCGACCCCCCGTCCCAACCGCGGAGGTCGACGTCAGGGAGGCCCCATGAACGCGCTCGCTCGGTCGCTGGCTCTCGCGCTCGTCGTCGCTGCCGGGTGCGGCGGGAGCGGCTGGCCCGACATCCTCGACGTCCGCCACGTCGAGTCCCCGTCGGGAGCGCCCCAGGTGACCCGGGTGCGCGACATGGGGCAGCCGCTCCTGCCGGCCCGTGGGCCCTACAAGGTCACCGACTCCGACGGCGTCGCCGTGATCGGCGAGCTCCTGCTCATCGAGGGGAAGGACCTCGGCAAGCAGCCCACGGTGAACATCGGCGGCCGCGGCGCCGAGGTGCTGCGGCGCACCGAGGGGGATGGCATCGTCGTGCGGGTCCCGCAGGGGACGCCGGCCGGCGCGCAGCCGATCGAGGTCGTCACCGCGCGCGGTCGGACCAAGGTCGACTTCCCCATCCGGCGCCTGGCGCTGGTGACGCTCGGCGACCGTGACCGCGTGCACGTGCTCGCCGTCACGCGGGAGGCCGCCGAGCCGGTGGGCACGCCGCTCGCGGTGGAGAACGCGCGCCTGGTGCGCTTCTCGCCGGACGGCTCCACCGCCTACGTGGCGTCGAGCACCGGCATGGGGCCCGCTCACCTGTCGGTGATCGACATGACCGCCGCCGGCGGTCCCAGGGTGGCGGCGCGGCGCGAGCTGCCCAGCCGCGTGGTGGTGGCGCTGGCCGCCTCCGAGGGCGCGCCGCGCCTCGCGGTCGTCGGCGAGCGCGAGGTCACCTTCTTCGACGTGCGCGACCCGCTGCGGCCGTCCCACCACCCGTCGTGGCGGCTCCCCGAGAACCTGGTGCGGGGCCGCATCGTGGCCGCCGACATCGACCTCGAGGGGTCGCTGTTCGTGTTGCTGCTCGCGGAGGGGAACCGCATCGCCGCATACGACATCCGGCGCCCCGACTCGCCCCAGCACCTGACCACCGTGGAGGTCATGCCCGACGCGCGGGCGCCGATCGTCCGCGACATGCGCTTCTCCATCGACGGCGACACGCTCTGGATCGTCTCGGGCGACAACATCATGTCGGTGAGCCACGGCCCCCAGCCCACGCGCCTCACCGCCGTGAAGCTGATGCCGAGCCCGCAGAAGCGCGGCCCCCGCGTGATCAGCGTGTGGCGGACCATGCCGGTCCCGGGCGCCACCGCGCCCCTCTCCCTCACCGTGGCCCGCGGGCAGATGGTGGCCTCGGGCACGACCATCCGGCTGGCGCCGGAGGCTGCCGCGGTGTTCGTCACCGGAGTGCAGTCCGCGCTCTTCAAGCTCGAGGGGCTGGCGCTGGCGCGCGAGGCCGACGCCAAGAAGGCCGCGGCGCTGTGGCGTCAGGTGCCCCAGCCCGGGATGCTGATCCGCACCGACGTCAACGGCGGGGGGGGGCCGCTCTTCTCGACGCCGGCGCTCCTCACCGGCGTGGACCTGACGCCCGACTCGCAGCTCCTCGTGGCCGTCGCGGCCAGGGTGGCCACCGACAAGGACACGCTGACCGTCGAGGGGGGCGTGGTGACGACGCGCATGTTCACCAAGACCCACACCCCGACCTTCCTCTCCCTCGGGCAGCTGAAGAGCGACCTCGTGCGACCGCCCTTCCGCCTCGGGGAGGTCAGGATCCAGCCCTGACCGACACGACCGCGACGCCCCCGCGACGCGGCCGTCTCCAGGCGATCGCGTCCGTCGTCATCGTGACGGCGCTGATCGGCGGTACGATCGCGCACTGCGCCCACCGGGTGAAGCGCGAGCGCCAGCGGCGGCAGGCACCCGACGGCGTCCTCTCGGTACGCAGCAACCCGCCCGGGGCGCGGGTGGTGGTCGATGGCCGCGAGGCCCCGGGCCTGACGCCGCTCTTCGCCCGCAACCTGCGCCGCGGCGTGCCCCTGAGCGTGCAGGTGAAGCTGGACGGTCACCGGGAGTGGAGCGGCACGGCCAGCGTCCACGCCGACTACGGCGACGGCGTGCTGCTGGTGAAGCTCGAACCCGCGGGGCCACCGGCGACTCAGATCCGGGGGGCGTCAGGGTTGCCGCCCCCCGGTCCCCCCGGGCCCGCGACCGCGCCCGCCGGCTCTCCGGCCCGCTGACCCGGCGCTACCGCCGCAGCAGCACGTAGACCGCGCCCGCACCCCCGTCGTACGGCCGGGCCGTCGCGAAGCAGAGCACGCTGCGGGCGACCCGGCCCCGCGTCAGCCACAGCCGCAGACGCTCCTTGAGCACCGGGATGTGGTCCTTCGAGTTGAGGCCGCGCCCGTGGACGATGAGCACGCAGCGCTGGCTCGCCGCGCGCGCCGCCTGCACGAACGTCTGCACCCGCGGCTTGGCGACCTCGGCGGTGAGCCCGTGGAGGTCGAGGTGCGCCTGGACCGCGTAGTCCCCGTGCCGGAGGCGGTGGAGCAGCCGCCGGTCGATGCCGGGCGCGATGCCCTCGATGTACTCCTGGGTGTCGGCGATGTCGAAGGGCCCCTCCCCCTCCACCAGGTCGCAGAGCCGGGCGTAGGCCTCGGCCTCGTCGTCGCGCGCCGCGCGCGGCCGGACCGGCGGCGGCGGCGGCGCGGACGCCCGCTCGCGGACCTGGGGATCCAGCCGCGTCACGCCGGCCATCTCCGTGAGGAAGAGGTCCTCCTCGTCGGCCGGGGTCGACCGGGCCGTCGACGCTGGCGCTGGCGCCGGCGGGGGCGCCGGGACCGCCCTGGCCGCCGCCGCGGCCTGCCGCCGGGCCTCCTCCAGGCGCTCGCCGAGATCACGGAACGGGGCATTGAACCCCTCGTGGCCACCCTTCCGTTTCCTGCCTGCGCCCATGGCCGTGCCCGCAGATCGTAGCGCCGAACCCCCGACGCCGCCAAGCGCGTGCAGGTGTCAGGCGCGGCTCTCACGACTCGGGGTCAGGCGACCCGAAGCATCCCCCTGCCGATCACACTGGGCGTGTGATCCTGGAGCCCATGCCCACGCATGCCGGTCGAGAGCACACGATCCGTGAGATCCGGCAGGGGATGAGTCCGCGTGACGGGACAGGTGCCCGTCTGCGACGAGGTGCTACAATTCGCCGCGCCGGAGGACTCGACTGAAGCTCGCCATCATCCCCCGTGACCGCCCGCGGCAGCCCGAGATCGTGTGGGCGGCGTTCAGCCTGCTGCTCGTCGGCACCGGGGTGGTCAAGGCCTACTTCCCGGACATCGCGGCGCGCGTCATGCCGAGCTGCTACCTCAAGGAGACGCTCGGCGTCCGCTGCCCCACGTGCGGCACCGGGACCTCCCTCATGCTCCTCTCCGAGGGGAAGATCCACGAGGCCTTCCAGACGAGCTGGCTGGCGCCGCTCATGCTCCTGGCGCTCGTCCTCTACGACCTCTACCTGGTCGGCACCTTCGTCGCGCGCCGCCAGCTGGAGCTGACGCTCACCCGCCGCGACTCGATCCTCTTCGCCCTGGCGGGGCTCCTGGCCCTCGGCGTCTCCTGGGTGCACCAGCTCGCGATCCGGCCGTAGGCGCGGGCGGGCCGCGAGGCGACCGGGCCCCTCAGGCCGACAGCTTCTCGGCCAGTTGCTGCGCCGCGCGGGTGGCGAGCGCCATGATCGTCAGCTGCGGGTTGACCGCCAGCGCCGACGGCACGGCGGCCCCGTCCATGACGTAGAGCCCGGGCACGTCGTGCGCCTGGTGGTCCTGCCCCACCACGCTCGAGCGCGGGTCGACGCCGAGGCGGGCCGTGCCGAGGGCGTGGTAGGCCGTGATCTCGAAGTCGTGCGCGGCGACCTTCGCCTCACGGAACCGGCGCAGATCGGCCTCGCCGGTGATCTCGTCGAAGCCGAGGACGTTCGGGAGCACCGTGCGTGCGCCCGCGGCCAGGTAGATGCGGCACAGGATCTCGGTGCCGCGCTTGATCCGGGCCAAGTCGTGGTCGTTCAGCAGGTAGGTGATGAGCGGCCGGTAGGAGCCGGGCAGCGGCCGCACCCGGCCGCGCGAGGTGTCCTCGATCATCATGCCGAAGCAGGCCAGGCGCTCGTACGCCGACATCAGCTCCATGTAGCGGTGCCCCAGCAGCATGATCGCGCCGGCGCCGTAGTCGAGGGGCGTGAACCCCCCCTCGAGGAGGATCCCCTCCTCGTGGAACTCCTCGACGGCGTAGCCCTGCGGGATGGCGTCGTAGCCGCGCAGGCTCTCGTCGAACACGGCGTAGACGCCGATGGCCGGGTGGATCGACAAGTTGCGCCCGAGCTGACCGCTCCGGCCGCAGAGGCCGTTGCGCTGGAGGAGCACCGGCGTCAACAGGGTGCCGCAGGCCACGACCACGGCGCGGGCCTTGACCCGCAGGCGACCGCCGCCGGCGCAGGCGGCCTCGACGCCGAC
>JACRCY010000228.1 GCA_016218785.1 Deltaproteobacteria bacterium | reverse complement strand
GTCGAGGGTGTCGGCGGGCGGCTGCACCTCGAGCAGCTTGGCCAGGCCGAAGTCGAGGAGCTTGACCTCGCCATCGTCCGCCAGGATGGCGTTGGCCGGCTTGATGTCCCGGTGGAGCACGCCCCGCCGGTGCGCCGCGGCCAGGCCGCGCGCCAGGCCCACCGCGTAGCGCAGCAGCTTGGGCCACGGCAGCGGCACGGCCACCCCGTCGAGCGCCGCGCCGTGCACGAACTCCGACACCTGGTAGGGGCGGCCGGCCACCTCGCCGACGCGGTAGACCGCCACCACGTTGGGGTGCTGCAGCCGCGCCACGGCCCGCGCCTCGACCATGAACCGCTCGCGCGCCGTCGAGTCGGGCTCGAGCGAGGCGATGAACTTCACCGCCACCAGGCGGTCGAGCAGCAGGTCCCGCGCGAGGAAGACCTGCCCCATGCCGCCGCGACCGAGCTGCCGCACCAGCCGGTACTCGTCGAACTCCTGCGGCGGCGTCCACCCCGAGCCGGTGGCCATGCGGCTAGCCCTTGCGCCGGCCCTCACCCGCCGACGCGAGGCCGTACTGCTTCACCTTGGTCTGGAACGTGCGCAGCGGCATGTTGATCAGCGCCGCCGCCCGGGTCTGGTTGCCCGCCGTCTCCTCCAGCGCCGCGGCCATGCGGGCGCGCTCCAGCTCGCGCACCTCCTCGTCGATCGGCCGGAACTTGGGCGGCGGCGCGCCGTCGGGCACGGCGAACACCCCGGTGTCGCCCGCGTCCACGGGCTCGAGCGCCCAGCCATCCAGGTCGCGAGTCGCCGGCGTTTGCCCCCCGGCCAGCCGCGCCGCCACGTGCGACGGCTCGAGCATGGGCTCGGGCACCGCCGCGGCCACGTAGTCCATCAGGTTCTTCAGCTCGCGGATGTTGCCGGGCCAGCCATAGGCGGCCAGCGCCCGCATGGTGGCGTCGGAGATGGCCATGGGCTCGCGGCCCTCGTGCGCGCAGGCCTCGGCGAGGAAGGTCTGCGCCAGGATCGACAGCTCCCGCCGCCGGTCCCTGAGCGGCGGGATCCACAACATGCCGCCCGAGAGGCGGAAGAAGAGGTCCTGGCGGAAGCGGCCGTCCCGCACCTCGACCTCGAGGTTGCGGTTGGTGGCGGCGACCACGCGGATGTCGATCTCGCGCTCGCGCACGTCGCCGAGGCGCTGCACCTTCTTGGCCTCGAGCACCCGCAGCAGCTTGGCCTGCGCGGTGGCCGACAGCTCCCCGACCTCGTCGAGCAGCACCGTGCCGCCCTGGCCGCGCTCCAAGAGCCCCGGCTTGGAGCCGGCGGCGCCGGTGAAGGCCCCGCGCTCGTAGCCGAACAGCTCGCTCTCCACCAGCGTCTCCTGCAGCGCGGCGCAGTTGAGCGTCACCAGCGGCCGCTCGCGCCGCCGCGACCACTCGTGGAGCGCGGTCGCGCAGATCTCCTTGCCGGTGCCGGGCTCCCCGCAGACGAGCACCGGCATGTCCGACGACGCCAGCCGCTCGATCAGGGTGAACAGCCGCGACATCGCGGCGTCGGCCACCACGATGTGGCGGCCCGCGATCTCGAGAGTCCGGAAGCTGCGCGTCGACGACGCCACCCGGCCGGGCTGAGCGTCGACCACGGCCGCGCGGGCGCTGGAGAGGAGTGTGTCGACCTCGCACCCGTCGACCGGGCAGGTGGCGACCCCGGCCCGCGCCGCGGGCGCCAGCTGACCGAGCGCGCCCAGCACCAGGCGGCCGGCGGCAGTCGCCTCCTCGGCGCCGACCTCGGGCATCAGGATCAGCACCTGGTCGGCCCCCACCAGGCCGACGACGTCGATCAGCCGCAGGCACGAGCCCATCGCCTGCGACAACCCCGTCCGGTCGGCGATCGTGCCCAGGGCCAGCGCCATGACCGTGAGCGGCCGGTCGTAGCGCAGCGAGCGCTCCAGCTCCTCCTCGGCCCGCTGCCGCAGCTGCACGAGGTCGAGCACCTGGCGGGTCGGCGTCGGGCGGGCGCTCGAGTGGTAGACGAGCGTGGTGCTGCAGATGCTGACGACATCGCCGGTGGCGAGCGGCCGCGCGCCCACCAGGCGCTCACCGTTGAGCCGCGTGCCGTTCTGGCTGCCGAGGTCGGCGAGCTGAGCCGCGCCACCGCTCACGATGATCTTGGCGTGGGCGCGGGAGACCGAGCTGTCGCGCAGGCGCAGGTCCGACGTCTCGGCGCGGCCGATGACCGCCTCGCCGCTGGCCGGGAGCTCGAACAGCGACGACGAGTCCCGCTCGAACACCAGCAGGTAGAAGCGGTCCTTGCCGGGCGGCGGCGTGCCGCGACCCGCCCAGGTAGGCGAGTCGACGTTGATGGTCGACTCGTCCCACGGGAGGGTGCGGTGCAAGTCGTCGGAGTTCTTCATCGGCGCGCGCCCGAGACCCGGGGGCGGATGTTCGCACGCCGCGACGAATCGATCAACGCCGGCCTGACACGCCGGCCTGGGGCGCCGCACGGCGCCGATGGAGCCTACGCACCGAGGCCCTGGAGCGCGGACGCGGCTCGCGCCAGGGCCAGGTCGAGCTCGGCGATCGTGGCGAACCGGTCCTGCGGGCGCTTCTCGAGGCAGCGCATGACCGCCTGGTCGAGCGCCGGGGCAAGCGGCGCCCGGCAGCGCAGCGACAGCGGCTCCGGCGTGCGTTGGAGGTGCGCGGCGATGAGCTCGGCCGTGCTCGGGGCCACGAAGGGCGGCGCGCCCACGAGCAGGAAGTAGAGCGTGGCGCCGAGCGAGTAGACGTCGCTGCGCGCGTCGGCGCTGAAACCCGCGCAGAGCTCGGGCGCCATGAACGCGGGCGTGCCCCCCGCCCAACCGGCCTGCGTGAGCGTGGCGTCCTCGCTCCCGCCCGTCAGCTTGGCGAGGCCGAAATCCAGCACCTTGAGGAGGTCGCCGCCGTTCGCGTCGCGCGTCACGAAGAGGTTCTCTGGCTTGATGTCGCGGTGCACGATGCCGACGGCGTGGGCCTCGCGCAGCGAGTCGCAGGCCTGGCGGGCGAGCGCGACGACCCGCGCCGGCGGGAGTGCCCCCTCCCGGGCGACCAGCGCCCCCAGGTCGGCGCCGTCGAGCAACTCCAGCGCCATGTACAGCACGCCGTCGTCGCTGGCGCCGAAGTCGAACACGCGCACGGTGTGCGCGCTGCGCAGGCTCGCGGTCGCGCGCGCCTCGCGGCCGAAGCGGGCCATGGCCTCGGTGCGGCGGGCGGCGCTGACGTCGAGGATCTTGAGCGCCACGTCGCGCCACCCGTGCTCGTCCCACGCCATCCACACCTGGCCCATGCCGCCGCTCCCGATGCGGGCCTTGAGCCGATAGCGCCCGAGCCGACGGGCCTCGAAGACCTGCCGCCGCGCGGTCCACACGAGGTGGCTGAGGATGGCGCCGGTGATGGCGGTCGCCACCACGAACACGAAGTCCTGGGCGAACCGCGCCAGGGCCGGAGGGGACCGCCACATGGCGCGGACGGCAGGCAGGAACGGCGCCGCGCAGACCATCACCAGAGGGAACACGCCCGCCACCGCGAGGTTGAGCCGCAGGGCCGGTTGCCAGCGCGCCGGCACGGCCATGGACGCCATGATGACGACGATCGACACCCCCTGGAGGTAGGGGCTGTTCAGACCGTGGTACCGAAGCGCCATCATCGCGATGAGGAAGGTGCCGAAGCCGTAGAGGCAGAAGCTGGAGATCCGCAACACCCGCGGCGAGATGGGGGTACGCCGGAGCCAGATCAGGTACAGCGTGAAGACCGCGGTGCCCCCGAAGCGCCACAGCGCCAGCCAGCCGAGCGGCACCTCGGGCGCCACCGCCAGCGCGACGAAGGCATCGAGCGCGAAGAACACGATCCAGGTCACGAGACCGTACGGTACGAAGCGCCGCAGGGCGAGGAGCTGCTCCTCGTGCTCGCGCGCCTCGGGCGTGGCGGCGATCGCGGCGCGCGGCGTGAACGCCGGGTTCGGCGCGTCGGGGTACGGCAGCGTGGGCCGGGCCGCTTCGGCGGCCGGGTCCGTGCCGGCGTCGGCTGAGGTCGAGTGGCGCGTGGCGGTGACCTCGGGGTCGGGGCGATTCTATCAGCCGCGTCCCCGGTCGACCAATCCAGTCCGTGGCCCGCCGCGGATCCCGCGTGATCGAGCGCCCTTCCGGGAACCGCAGATCCTCTGCGATAATGGGCCATGCGCGCCTACACCCTGCTGTTGGCCGCGGCCCTGCTGACCGCGGCCTGCGGCGGCGGCCCGGACGATCCGTCGCAGCAGTCACGCGATCCGGCGGTGCGCGGCCCGTGGGGGGTCGGCGTCACCACCTACACGATCACCGACCCCGCGGACGCCACGCGCGTCTTCAAGGTCGAGGTCTGGTACCCGGCGACGCCCACGGCCGGCGCGCCCCTCGACAAGGTCTTCAACATCACGACCACCTCGGTGCGCGACGCCCCCGCCGACCTCCGGGGCGCGCCCTTCCCGGCCGTGGCGTTCTCGCACGGCAACTGCGGCATCCGCACCCAATCGCTCTACCTGACCGAGCACCTCGCCAGCCACGGCTACGTGGTCGTGGCTCCCGACCACCTGCTCAACACGCTCTGGGACAACGACCCCGACTTCATCGCCGACGTGATGCGCCACCGGCCGCGCGACGTCAGCCTGGCGCTCGACGAGGTGCTGCGGCACGGCGCGGCCGCGGGCGATCCGCTCGCCGGCATGGCCGACGAGGCCCGCGTGGGCGCCGCGGGCCACTCGTTCGGCGGCTTCACCGTGCTCCTGCTCGCCGGCGCCGCCATGGACCTCCAGAGCTACGCGGCCGACTGCGCCCCCACCCCCGACTCGCTCTTCTGCCGGGGCGCGAACGGCACCATCACCGCGGCGGACGTGGCGGGCTTCGCCGACGCTCGCATCCTCGCGACCCTCTCCCTGGCGCCGGGGGGCCGCGTGGCCTTCGGTCCGGCGGGGCTCGCCGAGCTGCGCGGCCCCATCCAGGTGCAGGCCGGCACGCTCGACACCATGTGCCCGCTCGAGACCGAGGCGGGCCCGATCTACGACGGGCTGCCGGCGCCGAAGGTCATGGCCGAGTTCGCGGACGCGGCCCACTTCTCGTTCACCGACATCTGCCCGCTCTACGACCTCATGGGGGGCGCGGATGGGCCGCTCGACTTCCTCGCCACCGAGGGCTGCGGTCCCAACACCGTCCCCGTGGCCGACGCCCAGGCCGCCTCGCGCACGCTCGGCGTCGCGTTCTTCGACCTGCACCTGCGCGGCCTCGCCGACGAGGCCGGCTACCTCGACCCAGCCCGCGGCGTGGCCGGCGTCACGCTCCGGTGAGCCGGTAGACACGCGCGGGCGGCGCGGGCGGTGTGGGCGGTGCGGGCGGTGCGGGCGGCGCGGGCGGCGCGGCTCCTTCCACGAGCGCCAGCACGGCGGCGGCGTCGACACGCCGCCGGAAGCGCAGCACCGGCGCCCCGGCGGGCAGCTCGTCGGCCGCGCAGTTGCGCTCCCCGTCGAGGCACAGGATCAGGTCCTGCCGGCCGGCCGCCCGGAGCGCCGCGAGCTTGCGCTGCACGTACGCTGGCGTCCAGTAGCCGGCGACCTCGAGCAGCCAGCGCCGCGCGCGGTCGCGGCGGTGCTGCAGCACGAAGTCCGGATAGATCAGGGTGGACCCCGCCGCGATGGGCTCGGGCTCGCGGACCACCTCCCACTCCGGCGCCAGGCGCCGGAACTCGACGGCAAACCGCTCCTCCAGGCGGCTGTCGTAGCGCCGCGGCTCGGCCGCGGGCGCGAGGAAATCGCCGGGCCCGAGCACCAGCCGGAGCCGCTGCCCGCCGAGCACGCACTCCGCGTCGAGCCGGAAGCGCCGGCACCAGGCCAGGAGCGGCAAGAGGTCGCCCAGCGCCCGGCCGTACACCAGCGTGCGGCGGAACAGCGCGAACGGGCCCGAGAGGTCGAGCCGGGCGTCGTCCGCGCCCGCCCTCCGGGTGACCGTGCAGATGAGGCCGCAGCGCTTCGCGTGCTGCACCAGCGCCCGCGCCTGGCCCGCCAGCTGGATGGTGACCCCGGTGGCGCGGTAGAGGAGGCCCTGCGCCAGCAGGAGGTTCGCGTGGCGCGCGACCGCCTCCGGGCCCAGGGCCTCCGGCGCCTGACCCAGGCGGCGCTCCCCGGGGATGTCGGCGAGGAGCGCGGCCTCCAGCTCGCCCGGGCTCACGCCGAGCCCGGCCGCCGCGTCCGCCACCACCGCGGCCCGCCCGCCCGACGCGCGGGCCGCGCCCGCGAAGAGCGCGGTGCGCGCCGCGCGGGGCTGGAGCGCCGGGGGCCGCGACCGATCCCACAGCCGCCGCAGCACGTGCACCGCCAGGCGGAGCTTGCGCG
>JACRCY010000238.1 GCA_016218785.1 Deltaproteobacteria bacterium | reverse complement strand
GTCGATGGAGCAGTCGAACGACGTCGCCATCTGCTCGAACGTCTCCCACAGGACGTCCCGGCAGTAGAAATGGCGCATTGTCTTCTTGCTTGGATCCATCGCCCGTCCGCTGAATCTACCTCTTCTTCTTCATGTGCTCAACCGCGACGCGCGCCTCCGATCCGATCGTCGCCCCGCCGGGCCAGCCCTTGATCTTGGTGCCGTCGCCGCCGAGCTTCTCCACCGCCGGCGCGTCGGCCGCGGTGCCGATGATGTCGAGACACAGGACCGCGGCGAGCCGCGCGGCGGGGTTCTTCGACTCGAGCTGGCCGAGCACCTTCTCGCGCGCCCCGGCCCCGCCGAAATCCCTCACGTGCTTCACCAGGAAGTCCGGCACGTCGTCCTTCTTGGCGAGGTGACGGAGCTGCAGCTTCTCGAACGCGAGGGGGATCCCGTCGGCCTTCAGGGAGGCGAGCACCACCTCGAAGGCGTGCCAGGAGATCTCGTAGGTCGGGTCGTCGATGAGCGGCGCCACGCCTTCCGCGGCGGCGCGCCCGCCGATCTTGGCCGCGATCTCGAGGCCCAGGTCGCGGACCGCGTGGTCGAGCTTGCGGTTCCGGGCCGTGTTCAGCGCGAGGGTCAGGGACTCGGGACGCGGGGCGATCGCCAGCGACTTGATGGCGTCGAGCGAGCGCTCCTTGTCCTTCTCGACCATGTCGCCCAGGAACTTGAGCGCCGCGGGCCCGCCGACGCGGCCGAGCGCCACGAAGGTCCACTCCTGGATGGGCTTCTGCTTGCGCGCCAGCTCGATGAGGGCCTCGCCCCCCTGGTTGCGCGCGGTCTCGTCACCGATCTCCCCCAGCAGCTTGGCCGCCGCGTCGAGGTCGGGTCCCGGCCGCTTGAGCAACCCGACGAGCGCGGGCCCCGCCTTCGGACCGATCGCCTTGAGGATCTTGAAGCTGGCGTGCGCGCCTGCGGTCTGCCGGCCCGAGAAGTCCTGCGTCACCCAATCGATGAGGGCGGTGTCGATGGCGTTCTTCTGCGCGCCCTGGGCGGGGTCGCGGAGCACGAAGAGCGCGTCCTTGGCGTTGCGCTGCTTGCGCGACGGCTGGGCCGCGGGGTCGCTCCCCCGGGCCGTCTCGATGAGCTTCGGCACGAGGATCTGGAGCAGGGCCGCCTGGGCGGCGGGCTTCATCTCCTTGACCTCGGCGGCGAGGTCGTCGGTCAACGCCAGCTCGACGAGCGCTTCGGCCGCCGCCACGCGGACCTCGGGCTTGAGCCGCTCGTTCCGCACCGCGGCGCGCAGCTTGCGCGGCCCGCCCTCCACGCCCTTCCACTGCTGGATCTGCTCCGGCGTCACGTCGCACGCCGAGCACGCGGCGCCGACGGCCACGAGCGCCGTCGAGCACACCACCGCCACGCGCCAGGGGGCGATCCCACACATGAGACTCGGGCGATCATATCGGCCTGTGGGAGTGACGTCAAGGATTGCAGGAAATCCCGGGGCTTGCCACTCACCGGCGCGAGGGCGGCGGTCCGACGCGGGGATTGACTTTGCCGGCCCCGCCCCTACGATGGCGCCCGATGCGTCCCGAGGCCGGCTCGCGCGCGAGCGCCCTCCATGCGGCGCGCCTGTCGCTGCTTCTGGTCGTGCTCGTGAGCGCGGCCCCGGCGCGGGCCCAGAGCTTCGCGTCGCCGCTGGTCGGCGGCTTCGCCTTCTCGGGCCCGGCCTCGCCGCACGTCACCTCCATCTACTACAACCCGGCCGCCATCGGGCTCATCGACGGCACCGCCTTCCACCTGTCCTTCCAGGGCTCCTTCGACTCCATCTCGATCGACCGCTCCCCCATCGACCCGGCCACGGGCGCGGTGGTAGCGCCGGGCACGCCCGGCGCGCGCACCTTCCCGGGCGCGCGCGAGCGCGCCTTCGTCCCCGGCGGGTTCTTCGGGCTGACCACGGACCTCGGGACCGACAACGTCACGCTGGGCGTGGCGGTGTACACGCCGTACTACGAGCAGCGCGCGCCGGCGAAGCCGCAGCCCGCCCCGGGCCAGGACGGTCCCACGCGCTACCACCTGCTCGAGGCGACCCAGTACCACCTGTACATCACGCCCACCGTCTCGTTCCGGGTGCTCAAGGAGCTCTACGTCGGGGCCGGGCTCGACATCGTCTGGTCGGACCTCGCCAACCTCGCCTTCGACCGCGACACCGCCCTCGGGGGGAGGCTCTGCGACGTGGCGCGCGACGGGGTCGAGTCGGACGCCTGCACCGAGCGCGTCAGGGTGCATGGCTCCACCTGGAGCGTCGGCGTGCCCGTCGGCATCCTGATCCGTCCCTTCCGCCGGCTCGACGTGGGAGTGACCTACCGCAGCGGGCTCTTCGGCACCACCCGCGCCAACGTGCCGTTCGTCGGCAGCGGCTCGCTCACGTCCCCCGGCGACACCAGCGGGCAGGACGTCTTCGCCCGTACCACCATGCACGTGCCGCACATGCTCCTCGCCGGGCTGCAGCTCGACCTGACCCAGCACTTCGACCTCGGCGTCAGCGCCCGCTGGATCCACTGGGCCGCCGACGAGGTCGTGGAGGTCCGGCTGTCGAGCGCGACCGCGAGCGAGCGCGACGTGCCCGAGCGAATACCGCTCTACCGCGGCTACCGGGACAACTACACCTTCAAGGCGTTGCTCGGCTATCGGCCCGTGCCGCGGCTCCGGCTCGGTTTCGGCGCCATCGTCCAGAGCCCGCCCGTCAAGACGAGCGCCGTCAGCCCGGCGGTGGTCGATGGCTGGCAGCTGTGGGGACTCGTGCTCGGCGAGGTGCAGGTCCTGCGCTGGATGTCCCTCTCCGGCGGCTACGGCCTGCGCGCGATGCTGCCGCGCTCCGAGGATGCCTCGCTCTTCGACCCGCTCTACCAGGTCGACTGCGCCGCGAGCCGGTACGACATCCCCACCTGCCGGCCCGCGAACCGCGGCCGCGGCGTCGCCACGGGGGCGGGCCAGTACTCCTCGTACGGCCACCACTTCGGCGTGGCCACCACGGTGCAGTTCTGACTGGCGCTAGTCCACGTTGATGCGCCTCACGTCCGCCCCGCCGACGTAGGCGATGGAGCCGGTGCCACCGTAGCCCGCTACCGGCGCTTCCGTCCCTCCCGGTACGGATCGCGCAGCGCCTGCTTCACGATCTTGCCCGAGCCGGTCTTGGGGAGCGCCGCGACGAAGTCGATCGACCGCGGCAGCTTGTACGCGGCGAGGCACCCGCGGCAGGACGCGATGAGCTCCGCGGCCGTGGCCGTGGCGCCGGCGCGCAGCACCACGGCCGCCTTCACCGCCTCGCCCCACTTCTCGTCGGGCACGCCGAACACCGCCGCCTCGAGCACGGCGGGGTGCTGGTAGAGCGCGTTCTCGACCTCGACCGAGTAGATGTTCTCGCCCCCGCTGAGGATCATGTCCTGCTTGCGGTCGACGATGTCGAGGTAGCCCTCCCGGTCGACCACGGCGAGGTCGCCGGTCTTGAGCCAGCCGCCCTCGAAGGCGGCGGCCGTCTCCTCCGGGCGGTTCCAGTAGCCCGGGGTCACGGTGTCGCCGCGCGCCCAGATCTCGCCGACCTCCCTGCCGTCGCGCGCCACGGGCCCAGCGACCGCGCCGAGCGCCGCGGTGGCGTAGTACATTTCGAGGAACTGCAGCGAGTTGACGTCGATCACCAGGACGCGGTCGCCGCGCCCGACGTTCTGCCTGCGCAGGAACGTCGCCAGGGCGGCCGCGCGGCCCGCCACCGCGCGATAGGTCAGCCGGGTGTCACCGTCGATGACGGCGATCCGGTCGGGGTGGAGCGAGGCGGCCCGCGCCAGCGTGTCCCAGATTCTCACGCCGGCACTTCGTCGAGCACGCCGCGGATGCGCGCCGGATCGTTCGAGGTGAGGGCGTCAGCGCCCATCGCGCAGAGGGCGCGTGCCTCGGCCGGATCGTCGGCCACCCAGCAGTTCACGGCGAAGCCGGCGCGGTGCCACTCGGCGAGCTGCCGCACGCTGCACAGGGTCGACTGGGGGGCGAGCCACAGGGGCCGGAGGAGGTACGCCGGCCAGGCCCGGCGCAGCGGCAGCGACTGATCGTCCGCGAAGATGAGGCCGGTCGGCGTCGTCGGCATGAGCCGCTGGAAGCGCCACAACGCCACCGGGTGGAACGACGAGATCATCACCCGCTCCCCCAGGCCCTGGCGCCGGAGCTCCGCCGCTACCCCCGCCTCGAGGCCGAAGTCGCGCGCGACCTCCGCCTTGATCTCGACGTCCACCAGCAGGTCGCGCCCGATCTCCTCGAGCACCTCGGCGAAAGTGGCCACGCGCGCGCCCCGTCCCAGGTCGAGGCCGCGTATGTCGGCGAGCGACAGGTCGGCCACCCGCTCCGGGCGTCCGGCCAGGCGCCGGACGTCGGCGTCGTGGAAGACCACCACCTCGCCGGTGCGGCACAGGCGCACGTCGATCTCGACGGCGTCGGCGCCGGCGGCACGCGCGGCGCGCATGGCCCCGATCGTGTCCTGGGGCGCGACCGTGCTCGCGCCGCGGTGCGCGCGCAGCAGCGGCCGGCCGGCCGCCCGGCGCCAGCTCTCGGCCCGGGCGCTCATCCCTCGACCGGGTGCGACGCGGCCTCCGCGCCGGCGTCGTCCCCCGGCAGGAGGGCCGACTCGACGAACTCGTGGTGCAGGGCGCGCGCGAGGTCGTCGACCTGCGCGCTGTCGCAGTAGAGGATGATGCACAACGGTCTCGTCTCGATGCCCCGCAGCGTGACCCAGTCCTGCCGGGCCACCGAGAGAGCCTGCGCCGTGACCTTGCCGTCGGCGCCGGCGCCCCAGCCCACCAGCGTCACCGCCCCGAGGTCCTCCTCCACCTGCAGGTCCTCGGCGAAGCGCTCCTCGAGGCGCTCGCGCAGGCGGCCGAAGTCGGGCAGGTCGTCCCGGCCGAACACGCAGGTCGGCCCGCCCCCGGGCGGCTGGTGGAACGCCTCGATGTCGACGCCGTCGGCGCCCAGGACGCCGAGCAGGTCCGCGGCCCGCGCGGCGCCCAGCCGCAGCCGCAGGCGGACCAGCCCCTTCTGGCCCGCCACGCCGACGACCCGCTCCTCGCGCGGCGCGCCCGCCACCAGGGTGCCGGTCCCCTCGCCGCTGGTCTTGCGCGCGAAGATCGAGATCTTGGCGCGGCGCGCCCACTCGACCGCCTGCGGGTTGAGCACCTTGGCCCCGTGCTCGGCCAGCGCCTGCATCTCCTCGTAGCTCACCTCGTCGAGCTTCACCGGGTGCGGCACGACGCGCGGGTCGGCGCTCCACACGCCATCGACGTCGGAGTAGATCTCGCAGTACTCGGCGCCGAGCGCCGCGGCCAGCGCCACGGCCGTGGTGTCGGAGCCACCGCGGCCGAGGGTGGTGACCTCGCGCTTGTACGACACGCCCTGGTAGCCGGCGACGATGACGATGCGGCCGCGCTCCAGCTCGTCCTGGATGCGGTAGGGGCGCACCTCGATGATGCGCGCCCCCGAGTGGCGGTCGTTGGTGATGATGCCGCACTGCGATCCGGTGAAGGAGATCGCCTCGTAGCCGAGGTCGTGGATGGCCATGGAGAGGAGCGACATGGAGATGCGCTCCCCGACCGACAGGAGCATGTCCAGCTCGCGGCGCGGCGGCTCGGGGGTGACCTTCCGCGCCAACGCCAGCAGCTCGTCGGTGGTGTCGCCCATGGCCGAGACGACCACCACCAGTTGCTTGCCCCGGCCGGCGGTCTCGACCACCCGCCGCGCCACGCCTTTCAGCTTGTCCACGTCGGCGACCGAGCTGCCGCCGTACTTCTGCACCACGATCGCGCCCATGGCCCTACGGCCGTTCTACCGCGGCGGCGGGGGCCAAGGCAAGGAGCGGTCTCGCCTCGGCGCCGGGCCACGCCGGCGGCTACCCGCTCGGGGGGACGGCGGCCTCGCGCGGCGGCGCGCCGCTCGTGACGGAGTGGCGGCGCACGGGAGCTGGCGCTGACAGGTCGGCCGCGAGCGGCGGGACCCATCGTGGCTCGAGCGGCCGGCGGCCGGCGCTGCGTCCGACGCGGCTCATGAGCCGCCTCCAGGCGTGACCGGACACGAGGTCCCGCAAGGCGAGGCCGCCGGAGTCGAGGTCGGGCAGGTCCGCGCCCGGGCGGAGGGCGCGCAACGCGCGCGCGTAGTCGAGATTGGCCGCGACCTCGCGAGCCCAGGCGAGGTGCTTGAGCCAGGGCCAGGTGGCGCCGATGGCGAGATCCGCGAGCGGCAGGCCGCGCCCGAGGGCCACCCGCGCGTGCCGCATCGGGTGATCTGCGCGGTAGAAGGCCGGATACGACGCCAGGGTGCCGGAGTACAGGTCCCACGCGCTCATGCGCCGCGGGTGGAACACGACGTGTTGCACGTCGTAGAGCTCCCAGTCGTGCGTGAAGATCCGGCCCTCGGCCTCGAGCTCCTCGAACACCGGGGTCCCGGGGAACGGCGTGAGCGGCATGAAGCCCGCCGCGAAGCACCCCGCGCGCCGCGCGAAGCGCACGGTCTCGGCCATGGCCTCGGGCCCGTCGTGGTCCGTGCCGAACATGAAGAACCCGTTGACCAGGACTCCGTGCTCGCGCAGGCGGGTGATGGCGCGCCAGACGTCGTCGGGGCGTTGCCCCTTGCCCAGCGCCTCGAGGCTGCGCTGGTCGATCGACTCGAAGCCGCAGGTGACCCACACGCAGTTCGTCGCCCGCATCAGCCGCAGCAGCTCCAGGTCCTCGGCCGCGTCGGCGCGGAGCTGCGAGTGCCAGCCGTGGCGCGGCACCAGCCGCTCGTCGAGGAGCGCCTGGAGCAACGACTTCAGGTAGTCCGGGTCGGCCGCCAGGCTGTCGTCCATGAAGAAGAGGAACTGGCGGTCCGGGTCGAAACGGGCCCGCAGCTCGGCGACGACGCTCGCGACGCTGCGGTGGCGCAGGCTGCGGCCGAAGACGCGCGTCACCGAGCAGTAGCGGCAGGCCTGGTGGCAGCCGCGCGTCGCCATCGTGAAGTAGATGAACCGGTTGAGCGGGTGGCCGGGGCCCTCGAGGCCCTCGATCAGCTCGAGCCGCGGCCAGGGCACCTCGTCGAGCTCGCGGCCGGTGAGCAGGGGGCGGGGCGGGTTGTGGTGCACCACGTCGCCCCGGCGGTAGCTCAGGCCGAGGACGTGCTCGAGACCGGTGCCGGCCTCGAGCGCGCGCAGGAGCTCGGGGAGCGTGCGCTCCCCCTCGCCGCGGACGACGAAGTCGGCGTGGCGCACGGCCTCGTCGGGGTTGAGGGTGACGTGGACGCCGCCCAGGACCACCGGGATGCCGCGGCGGCGCAGCACCGCCGCGATGCGGTAGGCCCGGGGGGCCCAGGAGGTCTGCACCGAGATCCCGACGAGGTCGGCGTCGGCCACCATCGCCTCGCCGAAGGGCGTCAGCTGCTCGTCGTAGACGCGGACCAGGCGCCCCTGCCGCCCGAGGATCTGCGCCAGGATGGTGAGCCCCGAATGGGCGGTCACCAGCCCCGGGAGCCGGTGGGTGCTGAGGCTGCCGCTGTAGCGCCGCGACACGGGGTAGATGAGGACGACCTTGCGGATCACGACTCGCTCCATTGCCAGGGCCCGCGCGACCGGTTGACGACGCCGCGGCCCGGGGACAGGGCCGCCCGCAGGCGCGCGTCGTCCTGGCGCCGGGCGCAGAGACGGATGATCTCGGCGGCCGCGCGATCGACGAGCGTCGGCCGGCGCGCGCCGCGGACCTCGACGACGATCCGGCGGCCGAGGTCAAGCGCCTGCTCCCGGAGGGACGCGTCGAGCCCCAGCTCGCGATCCTGGTAGGCCAGGAGCAGCGGCAGGGCCCGCGAGCACAGCTCCGCCCGGCGGGCCGCGAGGGCCCGCAGCAGGGAGTCGCCGGTGCGGCGGAACGTGCGCCAGCCCCGGAGCGCCACGCCCACCCGGCCGAGCAGCGTCGGCCCGCCTTGCAGATACGCCCGCCGCGGCGCCTCGCGGATGAGCCACGAAAGCTGCTCCGGGACGACGCCCTCGAGCCGCACCTGGGGGGTCATGCCGTCGAACTCGACCCAGCGGCCCCCGTCCCCGTCCGGCCGGGCGACCTCCGGGTGCAGCAATCGTCCGGTGCGCGCCAGCTCCTCGTAGAGCGGCGTTCCCGGGTAGGGCGTCATGACCGACCACTGCCACGCGGTGGGCGCGAGGGCCAGCGCGTGCTCCATGTCGGCGAGGTTGTCAGCGAAGTCATTGCCCGGGAGGCCGAACATGGTCGAGACGAACACCGAGACGCCGTGCTCCTGCAGCGTGGCGACCAGCGCAGCGAAGTCGATGGAGCGGCCCCGCCCGTCGATCTTCTTGCGCGGGTTGTAGACGGCGCTGGGGCGCGTGCTCTCGAGGGACACGAACACGGTGTCGACCCCGAGCTTGACGAGGTCCTCGGGAGCGTACTCCTGGATGGCGCGCGCCGAGGAGAAGCAGCCGATGGCGGCGGTCGTACCGTGGCGCTCGTTGAGGCGCAGGATCTCGACGTTGCGCTCGTGGTGGTCGAGGAAGTCGTCCTCGTTGACCCAGAAGAACGGCTGCGGGCTCCCGAGCGCGCGCGCCAGCTCGCGCATCGATGCGTAGGCCTCCCGGCCCGAGGGGAGCAGCGGGCGGTAGCCCTCCCAGTAGTTGGAGGTCGCGCAGAACCGGCAACGCATGCGGCAGCCGAGGCCGAGGGCGGTGAAGACCGGATCGAAGTGCAGCAACCGGCGCAGCGGCACCGGCAGCGGGATGCCGAGCAGGCTCATTCGCGGGCTGATGCGCAGCGGCGGGTTGCGGTACGGCCGCGCCTGGTCCTCGCCGAGGAGCCGGCGGAAGAACGCGACCCCCTCCTCCCGCGTCACCGCGAAGACCTGGCCGGCCAGGCGCTCGATCTGCGGGGTCACCACGCCGTAGCCGCCGAGGACGATCCGCACGTCGGGGAAGGCGCTGCGGATGGCGGTCACCATCAGCTCGACCTTGGGGAACTCCTGGGTGAGGGACGAGATCCCGACGAACGCGGGCCGCTCCGCGGCGATGAGGCGCAGGAGCTCCCCGAGGGACAGCCACTCGGCCACGGTCGCGTCGGCGGCCAGGTTGTAGGCGATGAAGGCCGGGCCCGGGTTGCGCGTGTGGAGCACGATCGGTTGCGGGTCGCCGCGCGCGAAGTTGGACAGGATCGCGTTGGTGTGCGCCTCGGCCGAGGTCACCCGGCGGCCGAGCCAGGCGCGCAGGCCGAGCCGCTCGACCTCGCGGCGGCCGAGGCCGAGCTGCCGTTCGTCGAGGGGCGCGTCGGTGCCGTAGGGGCGGATCGCGCCACAGAGGAGGAGCCTGGGTGCCATGGTCGGCGGCCGGGCGCGCCGGATCCCGCGGGTCGGCGCTACGGTCCGGCGAGCGCGGGCCGGCCGTCGGCGGAGTAGGCCCACACCGTCGTGTCCATGACCTTCTCGGTCTTCCTGACGCAGCCGCCCGCGGCGAGCAGGCCACCCGCGGCCAGCAGCAGACAAAGGCGCCCGTCCATGTCCAGACTTTCCATGTCGTCACCTCCCACCTTCGACTCGCCGAGCGGGCATGATACTCCGAACCGCGGCCGCTGGGGTGCCTCGCCGCCTCCCACCCGGGCTGCCCAGCGAGCCACGAGTCGGGGTATGCTCTGGGAGCTGGAGGTGGGTATGGGACCAGGAGCGTCGCGTCATCTTGGAGCGAGTCGGTACGGCGCCGCGCTGCTCGCGTCGCTGCTGGTCGCCGGCTGCAGCTCGGCCGGGGTGACGATCCCCGACGCGCGGCAGGAGGACGGCGGGGGCACCGACGCCGGCCTGGACGCCGGCGGCGACGCGACGCCACCCGGCGACGCGGGCGGCGACGGGGCGGCGGGCGACGGCGCCCCGGCCGACGGCCCCTGCGTCGACCCCTGCCCGGCGCCGCGCGGCGGCGTCACCGTGGGCTGCGAGAAGCGCTTCATGTACGGCGTGAACTACGCCTGGCTGAACTTCGCGGGCGACTTCGGGGGCATCTCGGCCTGGAACCAGTACGGCGTGGCCGCCGAGTCGGCCACGCACCTCCAGAACCTCCAGGACATGCGCGCCCACGGCGTGAGCGTCATCCGTTGGTGGGTCTTCCCCGACTTCCGCGGCGACGGGATCGTCTTCGACACGGGCGACTCGCCCACCGCGCTGGGACCCACCGTCGTGGACGACGTCGACGAGGCCCTCAGCCTGGCCGACCAGGCCGGCGTCTACCTGATGCTCACGATCTTCTCGTTCGACAACTTCGGCCCGAGCGAGACCATCCAGGGCGTCTGGACGCCGGGCATCCGCCCCATGTTGCGGGACAACTCCAAGCGCACCGCGCTGCTGCAGAACGTCGTGCGTCCGCTCGCCCTGGCCGTGAAGCAGAGCCCCCACGCGCACCGCATGATCGCCTGGGACGTCATCAACGAGCCCGAGTGGGCCATCACCGGACCCAGCCCCTACGGCGACGAGGACTACACCCCGACGGCCGGCCTCGAGGCGGTCACCCACACCGAGATGGAGAGCTTCATCGGCGAGGTCATCGGCGTGCTGCGCGCCCAGAGCGCGACGCCGCTCGTGAGCGTGGGCGCTGCGGCCGTGAAGTGGGCGCACGCCTGGAAGAACCTCGACACCGACTTCCACCACTTCCACATGTACAAGTGGATCAACGACTGGTGGCCCTACACGCTCACGCCCACGCAGCTCGAGCTGGCCGACAAGCCGCTGGTCATGGGGGAGCTGCCCATGGACCAGCTCGACACGAGCATCCCCTACTCGATGGTGCTGGGCTCCTGGTGGGACAACGGCTACGCCGGCGCCATGGGGTGGCAGTACAACGAGGCGACGGCGGCGGAGCTGGACAACGTCAAGGCCTTCTCCGACCTGCACCTGTGCGAGACCCGGTACGGGGTGGTCGGATCGGCGCTGCAGCCCGGCGCGCCCGGCCCGGCCCCTTCGTCACGCGGCACCCGTCCGAGCCTCCGCCGCTGCAACCGCGGCCCCGACGGCCGGCCGATCTGCGGGGCCGTTCCGTAATCCGGGCACGCGCGAGATCGGTCGCTTGACACGCGCGGGTGCCAATCGTAAAATCGTAAATATGAAAGCCGTCTACATCGACGAGGACGTGCACCGTCGACTCAAGCTGCGCGCCGCCGAGCGCGGGCTGCCCTTGCAGCGGCTCGTCGAGGAGTATGTGCGCGCCGGCCTCGAGTCGTCGGCACGCGGTGTTACGGATCTGACCACGACGGAGGTGACGGCGGCAGCCGCAGGAGGCGGCGCCTTCGACTTCTGGGCCCGGGAGGAAGAGGAGCGCTACCTGCCGACCGACGGGAAGGCTCTCGACTGATGCCGCGGACGCTGCGCCGTGGCGACGTGGTCCTGGTCGCCTTCCCGTTCACCGACCTGACGGCCACCAAGGTGCGTCCGGCCATCGTGGTCTCGCCCGATCGCGCGCACCGCTTCACCGCGGACGTGCTCCTCGCGGCGGTGTCGTCGGTCATCCCCCGGCGCAGCCTGCTCCCCTCGGAGCTGCTCGTCTCCGACCGGAACCCGGGCTTCGGCGCGACCGGGCTCAAGTGCTCGTCCGTGATCCTGTGCGGCAAGCTGTTCACCATGGAGCAGCGGCTGGTCCTCCGCTGGCTCGGCCGCCTCGACGCGGCGCTCGTGGCACGGCTCGACCAGGCCGTCGGCGCCGCGGTCGGGCTGTCACCCTGGAAGTAGGCCCCCCGGACCGCCGCGTCGGCCTTGTCCGGGGCCCCCGCCGGGCTAAGATACCTTCATGCAGCGTCGTCGGATCGGCACTCGGCGCGAGACTGGCCGCTGGCGCGTGGCCCTGCTCGCGGCGATCCTCGCCCTCGGGTGCGGCCCCCGGGCCCTACCGGAGCCCCCGCGCAAGGCCGCCGGCCCGGTCCCGATCTACAGGCCCGTCAAGGTCCCGAAGGCGCTCGCCGAGGAGGACATCGCCGAGGCCCGCGCGGTCTACGGCGGCATCCCGGTCGGTGCGCCCGAGCGCGCCAGCTACCGCCGCGCCCTGCTCGAGCACGATCTGGAGCGCGTCGCCCGCGCCACCAGGCGCGGCAAGTCCGAGGCCGCCTTCGCGGCGTTCAGTGACGCCCTCGCCCTCTGGGACGCGGCCGAGCTGCGCGGCCCGGTGGACGAGCCGCGGCTCGCCCGAGACGCCCGCACCATCGCCACCGCCTGGTCACGGCGCGGGGCCGAGCGCGAGGTGCTCACCGCGCTGCACGCCCTCCATACCCTCTCCGGCAACAGCCGCGAGGTGGCCGCCGAGATCGAGCGGATTCACGGCTGGCTCGACGACGCGGGCCGCGCCGATCCCCCCGGCACCCGCTGGCAGCGCCTGATCGACGCCTACGAGGCCATCGTGCGCGTGTGGCCGTCGCCCGCGGCGGTGGAGCGCCTCCACCGGCTGTACCTCGAGCGGCAGGTCGCCGTCAGCCGCGGCGTGCGCGGCGGCTTCGGCGCTCCCGGCGGCGGCGGCGTGCGCGAGATGCTCGCGGCCCACGCCTCCTTCATGCGCACCGGCTTCAACCTGGCGCGGCTCTACCTCCGCGTCGACCAGCCCGAGCGCGCGCTGGAGGCGCTCAAGGGCCTGGCGGGCCAGCCGGGCGAGGACCCCGAGCTGCTCGGCCTCCTCGAGAAGTCGACCGCCAAGGAGGTCACCGCGCCGGACGAGCTCGCCGTGGCGCGACACCTCGGGCTCTCCGCGACCCAGCGCGGCCCCGGCGGCCCCGCGGAGGAGCGGGGCGCCGACCTCGACGCCGCGCTCCGTGTGTGCCGCGACGTCATCGCCCGCTTCCCGCAGGAGATCATGGGCTACCTCTGCGCGGGCGAGATGGCCTACCACACGCAGCGCCGTGGCCTCGCCATCCGCGTCTTCGAGGCGGCGCAGGCGTACGACCCGGCGCGCCGCGAGCCCTACGACGCCCTCTCGATCCTCTACTACCAGCGCTTCCGGGGCCGGCTCTCCGAGGAGGCGCTCCAGGACGCCAAGGGCGAGGTCGCCAACCTCGAGAAGCTGCACGCCGAGGTGCGCCGGCGCTGGCCCGACCAGCCGCTCCAGCCCCCGCTGGCCGCGAGCTACCTCGAGCTGGGCCGCGGCTACTACAACTTCGGCAAGGTCGACGAGGCGCTCCAGCTCTACGACAAGTCGCTGAAGCTCGAGCCGCTGCCGGAGACGTACGAGCAGATGGGGCTCACCTACCTGAAGCTCGGCGACCACGCCCGCGCCATCCAGGCCTTCGAGCGCGCCTCGGGCATGGCCCCCGCCGAGGCGCCGCGCAAGCGCATGTGGGAGGCCCGGCTGCAGCGGCTCATCGGCGACGCCCACGATCTCGCCGGCCGCGCCGACGCCGCGCGCCGCTCCTGGCGGTCCGCCCTCGCCGGGTGGGACGAGGTGCTGCAGACCTCGACGCCCCGCGACGACCGGCTCGCCGATGCGCTCGTCGAGCGCGGCCGCCTCCTCGTCGCCCTGGGCGACCCCGACGAGGGGCTGCGATCGTTCGACCGCGCCATCGAGACCGACGTGGCCCGCGCGGACTCCTACGTCGACGCCATGGCGTTCCTGGTACCGCGCGGCTACCTCGAGCAGGCCGCGGCCATCTTCCGCCGCGCCGCGGCCCGCCCCGACGCCGAGGTGTCCGAGTACTTCAAGGCCTACGCGGCCCTCTGGATCATCGACCTGGCGCGCCTGCGCAAGCAGCCGCCCGACGACGTCGCCCTGTCGTATCTCGACTCGCTCGACGGCCCGCGATGGTACGTCCAGCTCGCCCGCTTCGCGCTCGGCCGCGTCAGCCGCGCCGACCTGGAGCCCAAGGCCGACGCGCCCGGCAAGCGCTGCGAGCTGCTCTTCTACGAGGCCATGCGCCTCCTCGCCGCCGGCGACCGCGCCGCGGCGTCCGAGCTGTGGCGCAAGGTGATCGCCACGGGCATGCTCGGCTACTTCGAGTACGACATGGCCGCGCACTACCTCCGCCGCGGCCCGCCGCCGGCCACTCCGAAGCTCGGGCCGGCGAAGAAGCCCCGCCCCTCGCCCCCGCCGCGTAAGCACGGCCGAGACGGGAGCCTGTGAACGAGGCGCAGGCGCTGCGCGGCAGCCTCTGACGCGGGCCGAGTCCGCGGGTTGCGCCCGAGACCGCGGCGCTGCATGCTTGACGGCGTGGGAGGCACCGAACATGGGTGACATCGACTGGCGCGAGAGGATCTCCATCGATCCCGCCGTTCACCACGGCGACCCGTGCATCCGGGGCACCCGCGTGCCGTTGAGCGTGATCGTGGGGAGCCTCGCGGACGGAGACTCCGTCGACACGATCCTGGAGCAGTACCCCGGCCTGACCCCTGAGGACGTGCACGCCGCGCTCAGGTTTGCCGCCGAGGCCGTGGGGCGCTTCGACAGCATCCCGTTGCGCCAGGGTCTCTGAGCTCGTGCCACTGCCCGCCGTCAAGGTCGACGAGGATCTGCCCCGCGGCGTGGTCGACGCGCTGCTCCGGCGCGGCTACGACGCGACGACCGTACACGCGCCGGGCTGGGCCGGCTGGGACGACGAGCGCCTGTGGCAGGCGGTGCAGGCCGAGGGCCGGTTGCTGATCACGGCCGACAAAGGGTTCGCCGACGCTCGCACGCACCCGCCAGGCGCTCACCACGGGATCGTCTTGCTGCGGTTGGAGCACGAGTCCAGACGTGCGTACATCGGCTTGATGCAACGCCTCCTCGCCACGACGGGCCTGGGCAGCCTCGTCGGCACCATCGCGGTGGTCACCCCCGACCGCGTGCGCATCCGCCGCGGGTGAAGCCGGGGCCCCCGGCAGGCCATCCGGTGCGCCTGCCGCTGCAACTGAACGCTGGCCTGTACCCGCGCCAACCTGCAGCGTAGAATCGCGTCGTCGAGGGCCGACAGTCTGGGAGGGCCCTGCATGTCGCTGGTGGGTGCGGCCGACTTTCCCGGAACGAAGCGCTTCGAGGTGATCCGGCGCCTCGGCGCTGGCGGCATGGGCGTCGTGTACGAGGCGCTCGACCGCGAGCGCAACTGCCGCGTGGCCCTCAAGACCGTGCGCGACCTCGGGGGCGAGGACCTGCTCCGGCTCAAGAACGAGTTCCGCGCGCTCCAGGACCTCCAGCACCCCAACCTCGTCAGCCTCGGCGAGCTCCTCGAGGAAGGGGGGCGGTGGTTCTTCACCATGGAGCTGGTCGAGGGCGTCAACTTCATCGAGCACGTGCGGCCGGGCGCCGGTCCAGCTGCGGGGTCCGTCCCCAAGACCGACTCCAACGTCTCGCCCAGCGCGGAGACCTGGCGTGCGTCGCCGGCCCAGAAGCTGTGGGACGCTGCGGCCACGGCCAAGGCGACCTTCGACGAGAATCGACTGCGCGCGGCCCTGGCCCAACTTGCGCGCGCCTTGGCGGTCGCCCACGCTGCTGGGAAGATCCATCGCGACATCAAGCCGTCGAACATCCTGGTCACCCGTGAGGACCGCGTCGTGCTCCTCGACTTCGGCCTCGTGACCGGGGTCGCACCGAGCGACCAGTCGACCGCCATGCACCCGGTGGGCACCGCCGACTACATGGCGCCCGAGCAGGCAGCCTCGAAGCGCGTGGGGCCCGAGGCCGATTGGTACAGCGTGGGCGTGGTGCTCTACCAGGCTCTGACCGGTCGCCTGCCCTTCGCCGGCGCGCCGCTCGAGGTGATGCTCAAGAAGCACCAGGCCAACCCGGAGCCACCCAGCGCGGTCTGTCCCTCGGTGCCGCCCGACCTGAGCTCGTTGTGCATGGACCTACTGCACTTCGATCCACGCACCAGACCCACCACGGCCGAGGTGCTCGTGCGCCTGGGGGCCGAGGGCGAACCTGACCGCGTCTCGTCAGGCGCGAGCTTCACGCAGACGCCACCGTTCGTAGGCCGGCAGCCGGAGCTCCAGGCGCTCCACGAAGCGTTCGATGCCAGCCGGAAAGGCACCGCGGTCGCGGTGCTGGTGGAGGGCGAGTCGGGAGTCGGGAAGAGCACGCTGGTGCACCGGTTCACGCAGGGGCTTGAGGGCCGTGGCGCCGTGGTGCTGGCGGGCCGCTGCTACGAGTGCGAGGCGGTGCCGTACAAGGCGGTAGACGGGGTCGTGGACGCCTTGAGCCGTTACATGGCGCGCCTCCCGGCTGAGGACGCCACGGCGCTCCTGCCGCGAACGGCCGGCCTCGTGGGGGACGTCTTCCCGGTCATGCGGCGGGTCAAGGCGGTGGCCACCGCGCCGCGACTTCACGCCGAGAGCCGCATCGACCCGCAGGAGCTGCGAAGCCGCCTGTTCGCGGCCATGCGGGAGATCTTCGGGCGACTCGCGGACCGCCATTCCCTCGTGGTCGTCATCGACGACCTCCAGTGGGCCGACGCGGACAGCCTGGCGATGGTCGGCGAAGTGCTGCGCCCACCCGAGGCCCCGGCGCTCCTCGCCATCGCCACCATGCGCACCGGGACCGCGCGCGCCCTGCCCGACATGCTGCGCTTCCTCCCCGGCGACGCGCGCCGGATCGACCTCGGGCGTCTGCCTCGCGCGGAGGCACAGGAGCTTGCGGCGACCCTCCTGAAACGGGTCACTACGGCCAGCTCGGCAACGGCCGAGGCGATCGCGACCGAGGCGGAGGGCCACCCGCTGTTCATCGACGAGCTGGTGCGGCATGTGGCGTCCCTTGAAGGCACCGGCCCCCTCGCCCTCCGGCTCGACGAGGCACTGCGAACGCGCATCGCAGGGCTCCCGGCACAGGCGCGGCATGTCCTCGAGTTGGTCGCCATCGCCGGCTCCCCGTTGCCGCAGGACGTCGTGGCCCGGGCCGCGTCGATTGAGCCGAGTGAGCTGGCCCGCTCTATCGGGCTGCTCCGGGTGGGCAACCTGGTGCAGACCACCGGCGCCCGCGGCGGCGACACGGTGGCCCCGTACCACGACCGCGTCCGCGAAGCGGTCGCTGCGCACCTCGCGGAGGACACTCGCCGCGGACATCACGCGGACCTGGCGGCGGCGCTGGAGGCCACTGCCCAGCCCGACCCGGAAGTGCTGGCGGTGCACTGGCAAGGTACCGGCGACTCCGCCCGGGCCGCGGCCTATGCGGAGCAGGCAGCAGCGGCGGCCGCGGCTGCGTTCGCCTTCGATCGAGCGGCCAGGCTGTACCGGACGACGCTGGACCTGCGGCCGCCGGACCACCCGTCGACGCGCGAGCTGCTCGTCAAGCTGGCCGACGCGCTCGCGAACGCTGGCCGCGGCGCCGAGGCCGCCGACACATATCACCGAGCCGCCCACGGTGCCTCGTCCGCCGAGGCGCTCGACCTCCAGCGGTTCGCGGCCGTGCAGTTGATGAATTGTGGCCACGTGGACGAGGGGCTTGCCGCGATGGGCGTGCTTTCTGCCGCGACTGGCATCCGGATCGCCCGCACTCCACGCACCGCCCTGCCCGGCCTCCTTCTCCGACGCGCAATGATCAGGACTAGAGGCTACGGGTTCCGGGTGCGTGACGCGAGCCAGGTCGCGCGGGAACAACTCGGGCACATTGACTTGTGCCTCGGGGCAGCGGCCGCGCTCACCACAATCGATGCCATCCGCGGCGCTCACCTCAACGCGCGGGGGCTGCTCATGTGTCTGCGGGCCGGGGAGCCTGGCCGTCTGGCGCGAGCACTCGCGCTGGAAGCCGGCCACGTGTCGCTCGGTGGTGGACCGGCACGGAAGCATGCCGAGCGCGTGCTCCAAGCCCTACGCCGCCTGCTGCGCACATGCGACGAGCCGACCGCCCGCGCGTGGGCCGTCGGAGCCTCGGGGGTTGCCGACTACTACGTAGGCCGCTTTCGCGTCACGCTCGATCAACTGGACGAGGCAGAGCGAATGTTCCTGGACGAGTGCACCGGGACGGTCTGGGAAGTGGACCTGGTGCGACTCTTCATGCTTTGGTCGCTCACGTACCTTGGGAGAATCGCGGAACTCTCTCGGCATGCGCCACAGTTGGTCGCCGCGGCCCTCGATCGTGGCGACGTCTATGCGGCCACAACCTCGCGTCTCAGCATACACAATGTGGCCTGGCTGGTCGACGACAACGTGGAGGAGGCCCGTGGCATGGCACGGGAGGCCTTGCGGGACTGGTCACCAGTCGGCTCTCTGGTTCACTCGTGGTGGGGCCCAACCGCGGAGATACAACTGGAGTTGTACGAGCGCGCGGGGAGGGCGGCGCAGGCGATGGTCATGCGCGGTTGGGGCGCCCTCAAGCGCACGCTCCTCCTGCGGGTCCAGACTGTCCGCATCGAGGCCTGGCACCTCCGTGCCCGCGCTGCCTTGGCCGCGGCCGCGGAGAGCCCCGACGAGCGCACGCGGCTGCTGCACGAGGCCGAGCGTGACGCCAAGCGCATCTTCAAGGAGAAGATGCCCTGGTCGAACCCGCTGGCGGAGCTGGTCTTGGGGGGCGTGGCCGAGTCGCGGGGCGACCAGGAGGCCGCGGTGAGGCGCTGCGCCGCCGCGGCCAACGGCTTCGAGGCCGCGGACATGGCCCTGTACGCCGCCGCGGCGCGGCGGCGGCAGGGGCAGTTGCTCGGTGGCGACGAGGGGCGCGGCCTCGTCGAGGCGGCCGAGGCGTGGATGCGGGGCCAGAAGATCAAGAACCCCGCCCGCTGGACCGCGATGCTCGCGCCCGGGTTCCCGGACTGACGTCGCGTTACACCGCGGACGGCGAACGGACGCACAACCACGGAGCCGTACCCCGTGGTAGGTGTCTGTGCCCCGTCGAAAACCGGGCGGGCTGACGCGGTCCTGACACCGATCTGACAGGCGGGGCCGATTGGTTCCGGGGGGTTCCGGGGGAGGGGCCGGGGACTGCGGACCGGCATCGCCCTTGCACCGGGATCAGGGTGCGGCCGGCGGTGGGGAGAGCGGCCGCGGAGGGAGGGGCCGGCATGCGGCTCGATGACGCCACCCGTCTGTCCACGCTCGGCACCGTGCTCGCGCTCGTCGCGTTCGCCGCCGCGCTGCTGTGGGCCCTTCACGGCTGCGGCGGCCCGGTCACCGGCGGCCCGCTCGACCCCGAGGACGTGCGCAGCGTCAACCTGTACGGGAGCCTGGGCGGCGACGCGCTCTCCAGCGATGGCAGCCAGGGCGCGGCCACGACCTTCGACGCCACCGGCTGCACCGGCGCGCGCGCGGAGGTGACGCTCGTGCTGCACCAGGTGGACGAGACGGACCGCGTGCACGACGTCCGGCTCGTCCTGTGGGGCGCGCTGGAGGTGCCGCTCGCCGAGGTGCAGTGGCTGCCGAGCGACGTCGTGGGCGCGACCCTCGCCTACACCGCCTCCGGCGGCGATGGCCCGACGGTCGACCTGACCCTGAGCCCGGCCTCGGGGTGGATCCGCTTCGACGAGGCGGGCGCGGCCGTCTCGGGCCGCTACTCGCTGATGTTCGACAACGGCCGGCTGTCCGGCGTGTTCCACGTGACTTCGACCTGCGAAGGCTGAGGGGACCCGCGAAGGGAGGCACGAATGCGACCGACACTGACCACCCTCGCTGCGGCGGCCATCCTGGCCGCGGTGGCCCCGGCGCGCGCCGAGGTCGCCCTCGGGTACATCGTGCGCATCGACCTCAAGGGCGCGGAGGCCGAGGTCTACATCGACCTCGGCGTGGAGCGCGGCGCGCTCGAGGGGAACCGGGTGACGCTCCTGCGCGACATCACCGTGCGCCACCCGATCACCAAGCGGCCGCTGCGCGACCTCTTCCCCGTGGCCGAGGCGAAGATCGAGAGCGCCCGCGGGAACATGTCGATTCTGCGGCTCCCGGCGGCGACCGCCAAGGTGCTGCGCCCCGGCGACCGCGCCGCGCTCGGCGCCGCGCCCGCGCCGACGCTGTCGCCCGAGGAGATCGCGGCGGCGCCCGGCCCGGCCCGGCGCACGCTCCCTTGCCCCGCGCCCAAGGAGAAGGCCTGCCCGGCCTGCCCGCAGGTGAAGGACCGCGAGCCCGACGCTGCCACGCAGGGCGTGCTGCAGGCGTGGCGCGCGACCTTCGGGCAGACGCCCGACACCCGCATCGCCCTGTGGCGGGACTACGCGAAGCGCTTCCCGTCGAGCCCCTACGGCGACTTCGCGCGCGAGGAGGCGAAGCGCATCAGGGTCGAGATGAAGAAGGCCGTGCTGCTCCTCGAGACGCAGCAGGCCGCCGCCGCGTCGGCCGAGGCGCTCCGGCAGGCGCAGCAGCGCGCCGTGGCCCAGGCGACCCAGACCTACCACCAGAAGCCCGACGAGGTGCGCAGGGGCGAGCCGGTCGAGGTGGCCGTGTCGACCGCGCCGCAGCCCCAGGCGGCGCTGCTCCACTACCGCGAGCCGGGAGCGCCGCGGCTGACGACGGTGCGCCTCCAGGGCGCCGGCGACGGCTACTACCGCGGCACCATCCCGGGGCGCGCGACCACGGGGACGAAGCTCGCCTACTCGCTCGAGACCGTCGACGAGAACGGGCAGCGGCAGCACGCCGCCGGGACCGAGGGGGAGCCGACCCAGGTGGCGGTGCGCGAGAACCCGCGCGCCGCCGACCTCGCGAACCGGTCGCGGATCATGCTGCGCTCCGAGTACGTCGACTTCAACAGCTTCCGCCGCGAGGCCGGCTCCGACTACTACTGGATCCTCGAGGGGGACTTCACCTACCGCTTCCGCACCATCCTCCACTCCATGAACCTGGGCTTCGGCACCTACAACGGCGTCGGGGGCAAGTTCGACAAGCAGAACCTGCTCGTCGGCGACTCGCGCACGATCGGCTTCAACTACGCCCACGCGGGGCTCGAGTTCCGCTTCCACGAGCTGTTCTCGGTCATCACCAAGGTGCTCGTGGGCCTCAACCAGGACGGCCTCGCCGCCGGCTTCGAGGGGCGCATCCGCATCGGCCGCGAGGAGGGCACCAACCTGGTCCTCGGCGCGCAGACGGCCAAGGACATCGGCACCCTCGGCCTCATCCAGCTCACCTGGGACGTGGTCCGGGACTTCCCCATGTCCGGCACCGTGGAGGTCACGGATCAGCCCGCCCAGGGGGACATCGGCGTGCGGTTCTCGTACGACATCGGCTGGCGGGCGCTCAAGTGGTGGTACCCCAGCCTGCGGGTCTCGTTCCAGGCCCGCACCATCGACCACTACGGCTTCGGCGCCGGCGAGGCGTCGACCTTCGCCTGGTGACGACAATGCGCGCACACGACAGCAAGCGGCCCGCGGGCCTGACCATCGCTCTCGTCCTCTGCGCGGCCATGCCGGCCGCGGCCGAAGCCCAGCCGGCCCCCGGCGCCGCGTCGGCTCCGGTCGGCCCCTCCGCGGGGGCCGTGGCCCCGACCTCGCAGCCGAGCCGGCTGCGCTGGCTCCACGCGCCACCGTCGGCGGTCGTCGCCCTCCACGACGTCGACCTCAAGTTCAAGCTGGCCGGCCCCGGTGTCCCGGCCGACGCCCGGGTCCACTACCGCGGCGTGCGGGACGTCGCCTACGCCGACGTTCCGCTCGGGCGCGTCGCGGGCGGCTATGCCGCGACGATCCCCGGCGAGCGGGTGGTCGCCCCGACGCTCGAGTACTACGTCCAGGCCGGCGGCGCCCAGGTCTTCGCCGACGCCGCGCGGCCGCACCGCGTCCAGGTCCTGCCGGCGCCGCAGGATGCGGAGCTGCAGGCCGACCTCGAGTTCTACCGCTACCACCGCTCCGAGGTGTACGGCGGCGCCAACTACGTCGACTTCGGGACCCGGGACAGCTTCCACGACTACTTCGTGCGCAGCGAGTACAGCTACGGCTACCGGATGCTCAAGTTCGTCCACCACATCCGTCTCGGCTTCGGCCTGATCCGCGGCCTGAGCCCCGTGGGCGACCGGGCGAGCCCGATGGACGAGCGCGAGGTCGGCATGTACTACGGCTTCGCCGAGCTGCGCTTCCGCTTCCACCCCATGGTCCACCTGGACATCCGCCCCATCCTCGGGGCCACCAAGGAGGGCTTCGATGGCGGCATCTACGGCGTCTTCCACATCGGCCGCTTCACCGGGACCCAGGTGACGGCCGGCGCCGAGTACATCAGCACCATCGGCGACCGCTACTGGCTCCGCCTGGGGTGGCGCACGGTGCCCCGCTTCCCCATGGGCATCACCGTCGAGATCGGCGACTTCCCCTCCCACCAGCTCGACTACGGGCTCCGCACCGTGTACGACGTCTCCTTCGCGCCCGCGAGCTGGCTGGCGCTCACCCTGCGCGTGGGCTACGAGGCCCGCGACTCCAACTTCGGCGGCGCCACCGCCGGCCTCACCGCGTCCTTCAGCTTCTGAGGGCTACTTGAGGATGGCGGTGATGGAGGGCATGGGACAGTCGAGCGTCCCGTCGCACTGGCACCCCCCCTGGTCGCAGGACGCGCAGTTGCCGTAGTGCATCTCCGCCGCCAGCTCGGTGCAGTCCGCGTTGGGCGTCATGGTCGCGACGATGGTCTTCGAGGGGCAGGTGGGGTCGCCGGGGATCGTGAAGGTCAGGACGCCGTCGTTCACGGTCACCGGGACGTCGGTCTCCATGCGGTCGGTGCAGTCCGGGCCGCCGCCGATCCGCATCGGCCCGACCCTGAAGCTCATGAGGTACTGCCCATCGGTGGTCTGCGCGACCCAGAACGTGGACTTGAGGTCGCCGGGGCACCCGTCTTTGGGGGGGCCGGTGGCGGTCCACTCGCCCAGGGGGCAAGCGACGTCACCGCCCCCCGTGAGGTCTCCTCCGGCGGGGACGGCCGACAGGGCGATGCCGCCGCCCAGGTCGACCGTGACGGTGCCCAGGTCGGTGTCGCCGGTGAGCGTGATGGTCTGCCCCCGCTCCAGGCCGCTCATGAAGACGAGCGACGCCACGGCGGCGTCCTGGTCATCGAGCACGAAGCAGCCGAAGGCGACGCCGATCGCCGCGAGCTCGATGGTCACAAGCCCCGCCGCGTCGGCGGTGCCGGTCGCCGCCGTGGGCGGGTCGGCGAAGGTCACGCAGTAGAGCTGGTAGCCGACCAGCGGGTCGCCCGGCGCCGGCGGCGGGGCCGGCGGCAGCGAGGACGTCGGATAGGGCGTCTGCGTCCCGGCCACGAGCGTCCCGGTGAGGGTGAGGCTCGCGCCCGTGCCGCCGTCGCCGGGGTTGGACGAGCCTCCGCCGCAGCCGGCCACGAGGAGCAGACTCGCCAGACAGATCGCATTGTCACCCTCCCCGCGCGGGCCGTCGGGCACCGCCATCGGGCATCGTACCACCCACGCCGGCGCGGCGAGAGCGCCTTCTAGGGCGGGTCTTCGTCGAGCAGCGCCAGCAGCAGGCGCACGGCGCGCTCGACCTGGGCGAGGTCGATGCGGTCGGGCGTGTCGGTCGGCCGGTGGTAGTCGCCGTGGATCGAGGTGGAGAGCATGAGCGCGGGCACGCGCCCGACGAACGAGAGGTTGTCGGCGTTGAAGCCAGCGAGGGCGATGAGCCCCTCGGGGATCCCCACGACCACGGTCCGGGTGAGGTTGCTCGCCCGCCGCATGCGGGCCTCCACGGCCGGCCGGCCGTGGAGCGACACCGTGTACCCGAACGCGTCGCGGGGCCGACCGAAGAGCCAGGCGAGCCGCTGGCCGTCGAGGAGCTGGCGGCCGACCTGGTCCACGTTCACCATCAGCGCCACGCGCTCGAGCGGCACGGGCGGGTGAGCGACGAAGTGACGCGAGCCCCGCGCGTGCGTCTCCTCGGCGCCGAAGAACACCAGGATTGCCTCGCCCGTCGGCCGCCGCGGCAGCCGGGGCAACAGGCGGGCGACCTCGAGCAGGGCGGCGACGCCCGAGGCGTTGTCGTCGGCGCCGGGGTGGAGGCGTCCGCCGCGCATCCCGAGCGCGTCGTAGTGGGCGCCGACGAGGATCGTGGGCCCGGTCGCGCCCGGCGGCGGCGCCAGCCGCGCGACGACGTTCCGGTCCGGGCCGAGCCCGTGCGCGAAGCGCTGGCAGAACCCGTGAGCCAGATCATGAACGCCATCAAGCAGGCGCTGG
>JACRCY010000230.1 GCA_016218785.1 Deltaproteobacteria bacterium | reverse complement strand
GGTCGATGTTGTCTCAGATGCGCTGCACCACCTCGAGGGTGGGCTGCTCGCTGCGGCCGCCGATGTTGTAGTCCGCGCCGGGCTCGCCCCGCCGCACCACGAGGTCGATGGCGCGGCAGTGGTCCTCGACGAAGAGCCAGTCGCGCACGTTCATCCCGTCGCCGTAGACCGGCAGCGGTTTGCCCTCGAGGGCGTTCATGACGATGAGGGGGATGAGCTTCTCCGGGAACTGGTAGGGGCCGTAGTTGTTGGAGCAGTTGGTCAGGCTCACCCGCAGGCCGAAGGTCCGCTCCCAGGCCCGCACCAGGTGGTCGGCGGCCGCCTTGGACGCGCTGTACGGGCTCGACGGGTCGTAGGGCGTCGTCTCGGTGAAGGCGCCGTCAGGGCCGAGCGAGCCGTAGACCTCGTCGGTGGAGATGTGGTGGAACCGGACGTCCGCGCGCGTCCCCCACTGCCGCCGCGCCTCCTGCAGCAGGGTGTAGGTGCCCATGATGTTGGTCCGCAGGAACTCGGCCGGGCCGTCGATGGAGCGGTCGACGTGGCTCTCGGCCGCGAAGTGCACCACGGTGTCGATGCGCTCCTCGCGGAACAGGGCGGCCACGGCCGCCTCGTCGCAGATGTCGCCGCGCACGAACCGATAGCGCCCGGGGAACGCCGCCTCCAGCCCCTCCAGGTTGCGCGGGTTGCCGGCGTAGGTCAGGGCGTCGAGCACCACCACCCGCACCGCGGGGTCGTCGCCGAGGAGGAAGCGCACGTGGTTGCAGCCGATGAAGCCGGCGCCGCCGGTCACCAGGACGACTTTCGGGACATGCACGCCAGACACGTTGGGCTCCTCCTCGGGCGCGAAGCCGGACAACCCGCGCATTATAGCGACCGCGCGGCGGTTTGACGGGCGGGAGACGGACTCGCGCGGCGGAGCCCTCGACGGCCTCGGGCCGCGGCGGTATCATGGTTGACGTGTTGCACGTGCGCCGGGAGCTCCTCTGGGACTACGACGTGCCGCCCCACCCCGAGGCGGACGACGGCTTCATGGCCGTCTACGTTGGTCGGGTCCTCGACCAGGGCACCGACGAGGACATCCGCGACCTCGGGCTCCCACTGATTCGCCGCTACCTCGAGGTGGCGCCTGTGAGACGCGAAGTGGCCGACTTCTGGCGCTGGTGGCTGGCCGTGCGTGATCGGAGTGACCATGGCAGTCCTGACGGAGGCGCAGCGCCGGTTCCTGACGACCGCCGCGGGGGTGGAGACCGTCAGGGATAGCTTCTACCTGTCCGGAGGGACCGCGCTCGCGGCGTACTTCCTCGGGCACCGGCTCTCCGAGGACCTCGACCTCCTCACGGCGACCCCGCGCGCCGTGGGTCCCGCGCTCGCCGCGCTCGCCGCGCCGCTGGCCGCCGCCGGGTTCGAGGTGGAGACGGTCCGCAGCTTCCCGACGTTCGCCGAGCTGCGCGTCACGGAGGGGGACGAGGCGGCCCGGATCGACCTGGCCGAGGACACGCCGTTCCGGCTGGCCCCCGTCTCGCCCGGACGGGCGGAAGGGCTCGACCTCGACAGCCTGGAGGACCTGGCCGCGAACAAGATCGCCGCCCTCTTCGATCGCGCCGAGCCCAAGGACTTCGTCGACGTGTATTTCCTCGCGCACGAGGTCCGTCCGCGCGCCGAGCTGATCGAGACCGCGCGGCGCAAGCACGTGGGCATGGACGACTACTGGCTGGCCCAGGCCTTCGCGCGGGTCCGCCACGTGAAGGTCCTCCCCCGGATGCTGCGCGCCGTGGACCTCGAGGCCCTGCGCGCCTTCTTCGTGGAGGAGGCTGCCCGGTTGATGCTCCGGGTGAGCGGGTAGCCCGCGCGGGGGGGGCCCCGCACGGCGGTTTGACGGGCCGGAGGGGCCGTGCGTATATTCCGCGCCGCGGCCAGGAGAGAAGGAGCGAGCTCCCAACAATGTGTGGGATCTGCGGGTACCTCAAGCCGGCCGGCTTCGACCCCGCCGTCGTGGGACGCATGGCCCGACGGGCCGCGCACCGCGGCCCCGACGGCGAGGGGTACTGGATCTGGGACGGCGGCGCCGGCGCCGGGGTGCTCGTCGACGAGCCCGCGGCGCTCGCCGGGCGCCCGCCCGTCCGCGCCGCCCTCGGGCACAAGCGGCTCTCCATCATCGACCTCACCCGCAACGGGCAGCAGCCGATGCGGAGCGAGGACGGCAGCTGCTGGATCGTCCTCAACGGCGAGATCTACAACTACGTGGAGCTGCGCGAGGAGCTGATGCGCCTCGGGCACCGCTTCCGCACGCGCACCGACACCGAGGTGGCGCTCGCCGCCTACCGCGAGTGGGGCGCCGAGTGCTTCCGGCGCTTCAACGGCATGTGGGGCCTCGCCATCGTCGACCTGCGCAAACGGACCCTGGTGCTCTCCCGCGACCGGTTGGGAGTGAAGCCGCTCTACGTGTGGCGCGGCGGGGGCGCCCTCGTCTTCTGCTCCGAGATCAAGCAGCTCCTCGCGGCGCCGGGCTTCCAGCCGCGCGCCAACCCCGACGCGGTGGCCGAGTACGTCGACACCGGTTACGAGGCGCCGCCGCAGACCTTCTTCGAGGGCGTGACCGCCTTCCCGCCGGGCCACTGGGCGGCGGTGGGCCTCGAGTCGCCGGCGGAGCCGGTGCCCCACTCCTTCTGGGATCCCGAGAGCATCACGGTCGACCGCATGCAGGCCGACGAGGCGGTGCAGACCTTCCGCAGCCTCTTCGCCGATGCCGTCCGCCTCCGCCTCCGCGCCGACGTGCCCGTCGGCACCTGCCTCTCGGGGGGGCTCGACTCGTCGGCGATCTTCCTGCAGATCGCCCTCCTGCACAACGGCGACGCCCCGCGGCACGCCTTCTCGGCCCTCTTCGACGACCCCCGCTTCGACGAGCGCCACTATGTCGCCGAGATCCTCGGGCGCTACCACGGCATCAGCCATCACGTGTTCCCGAGCCCGCGGATGTTCCTCGAGGAGCAGGACGCCTTCGTCTACCAGCACGACGAGCCCCCGGGCTCCCTCTCCGTCTTCGCCGCCTCCTGCGTCATGCGCCTGGCCCGCGAGCACGGCGTCCCCGTGCTCCTCAACGGCCAGGGGGGCGACGAGCTGTTCGGAGGCTACTGGCCGGCCTACTTCCTGTGGCTGCGCTCGACGCTGGCCAGCCGGCCGCTCGCCTTCGCCTGGGACGTCGCCGGGGCGCTGCTGCCCGGCGGCAACCGCGAGATCTTCCGCCAGGTGCTCCCACACTGGCGCAGGTACCGCACGCGCCAGGCCCGCAGCAACCGCAGCCTGCTGCGCCCCGCGCTGCGCGACGCGGGCTTCACGGTCAACCGCAACTGGGCGCAGGAGGCGCAGACGCTGTCCCCCACGGCCTACCGGATGAGCGAGATCCGCCGCATCCACCTGCCGCGGCTCCTCAAGTGGGAGGACCGCAACTCCATGGCCCACGGCGTCGAGGGACGGTACCCGTTCCTCGACTACCGCCTCGTGGAGTGGGCGGGCAGCGTCCCCCCGGAGCTCAACTTCCACCGCGGCTGGAACAAATGGCTCATCCGCGAGGGGATCGGCGACCACTTCCCCGAGGCCATCCGTTTCCGTCGCACCAAGATCGGGTTCGAGACGCCGCAGGCGGCCTGGATGACCACCGACCTCCGGGGCCTCTTCACTCGCTGGGCGCAGGACGTGTCGCCGCGCTTCGCCGACCTGGTGGACCTCCCGGCCCTGCAGGCCTTCGTGCCCGACATCGTCGGGCACGAGCGGCACCGGATGGACGAGAGCCAGTTCCTGCTGCTCCGGCTCTTCTTCCTCGACCGCTGGCTGCGTGCCTTCGACGTGCAGTAGGCTGGCTTGACTCCCGGCCCGAGGGCGTCGCTATACTCGGGGTCACCAATGCGGACCACCAATCGACTCGCCTCGGTCGCGCTGCTCACGGCGGGCCTCTACCTCTCCGCCTCCCTGTGGTGCGTGGCCCCAGCGCGCGCGCAGGACCAGCCGGGGGCGCGGACCGGCGAGGGGAGCGAGGCGCGTCCCATCGACTCGGGCGGCCGCACGGGCCTGCCGTCGCTGTCGCGCCCCTCCCCCGGGACCTTCTACGACGTCGGCCCGCAGGAGGAGGCGGTCGACGCGGCGACCTACATCGTCGGGCCGGGTGACCAGCTCGTCCTCCACTTCTGGGGACGGCAGAACTTCTCCCACCGGCTCCAGGTGGACTCGCAGGGCCGCATCTTCATCAACAACGTCGGCTTCGTCCCGGCGATGGGCATCACCCTCGCGGCCCTGGAGAAGTCCGTGCTCGCGCGGGTCAAGCAGACCTACCCGCGCCTCAACGCCGGGCTGACGCTGGTGCGGCCGCGGAGCTTCGTGGTGCAAGTGGCGGGGCTCGTGAAGGTGCCCGATGCCTACCACGCCACGGCGCTCACCCGCGTGAGCCGCATCATCCAGCTCGCCGGGGGCCGCGCGCCCGGGGGCAGCCAGTCGAAGATCGAGGTGCGGCGCCAGGGGAAGGTGATCACCGCCAACCTGCAGCCCTTCTACCTGAAGGGCGACCGCTCGCAGAACCCCTTCGTGATCGAAGGGGACGTCGTCTACGTGCCGCCGTCCGATTTCGAGGTGATGGTGGCGGGGGGCGTGTACCGTCCCGGCTCGTACGAGCTGGACGGCGACCGCACGCTGGGCGAGCTGTTCCGCCTGGCGGGGGGGCTGACCCCGTCGGCCAGCGCCAAGGTCGCGGTGCTCGCCGTGCGCCGCGGACCCGACGACGACGTCGTCAGCCTGCGGTGGCCGCCGGCGCGGAGCGCCGAGGCCAAGGGGATGCGGCTGCAGCACGGGGACCGGGTCTTCGTGCCGACCGTGGACGACGTCCAGCGGCGCGTCATCGTGCAGGGTGCGATCGCGGCCGGCTCGCAGGCGGCCGCCGCCACCGGCCCAGACAAGCGCATGGACTCGGCCAGCACGGCCCCCCGCGAGTTCACCGTGGCCCTGCCCTACTACGATGGCGACACGGCCCGCACGGTGCTCGAGCGCGTCGGCGGGCTCCTCCCGTGGGCCGACGCCCGCAACGCCTTCGTCGAGCGGCGTGACGCCGAGGGGAAGACGAAGCGCATCCAGCTCGAGGCGAACGCCCTCCTTGTGCTGCGCGACCTGACCAACGACGTACCGCTCATGGCCGGGGACGTCGTCTACGTGCCCGCCGAGCGCGAGGGGATCATGGTGTCGGGGCCGGTCTGGCGGCCGGGCCTCTACCAGCACAGCCCGCGCTACACCGCGCTCGACTACGTCGCCCTGGCGGGCGGCACGACCCCCAACGGCACCACGTCGGGCGCCAAGGTCATCACCAAGTCCGGGAAGCAGGTGCCCGTCGACAAGGCGACGACCCTCTCTCCGGGCGACACCGTCGCGGTCAAGCCGAAGACGCTGACCACCTTCGAGTGGGTTCAGATCCTGCTCACTGTCAGCTCGATCGTCCTGTCGGCGACGGCGATCACGATCACGCTCAAGAGGTAGCGGCGGCGGTCAGGCCGCATCAGCAACAGCACTGGGTCAGCCACCTCGGGCAGGCGAGGTCGGCGACGCACGCGCCCGAGCATCAGGGCTCGTAGTGGAAGACAAGGCCGTGGGCGCCCACGGCCCACGCGTCTCCCGTGGCCGCGACCCACACGGCGTCGGGACCCAGCCCCCAGACGGCGGCCCACGACGAGTGCTCGAACCCCATGTTGGACCAGGTGGCGCCGTCGCGGTGGAGGATGGCGTCTCCAACACTCATGGCGTCACCGACCGCCCAGACGTCGTCGGGGCTGGCACCCCAGATTGTCTGGAGCCATTCGCCGGGGACGTTCGCGGCCTCACGCCGCCAGGGACCGAGGCAGCCGCTCGTCGTCGAAGCGTCCCCTCCGTCCACGCCTGCGCCGCCGTCCCCCGGCCCCGAAGAGGAGCAGAGCGACCCCGAGAGCGCCAGACTCCACAGCAACCAGCGGCGTACCACCAGGCCCATCACGGCGACCTCCGCTCCAGCCCCATCGTATCAAGCTGCGGCACTCCGAATCCGCGGTCCATCTCATGATCCGCGGTTCGGGGCGGCTCGGTGCAGCGCTCGGTCACAAGGTGGCCCCCGACGGGGCGGCTGAGCGAGCAGCGCGTCAGCCCGGCGCGCCCTTGCGCCGCCGGAGCGCCTCGCGGACCGCCCGCCACCGCGCCGCGGCCACCGGGTCGTGCGCCAGGCGCTCGAGGAAGCGCGCCACCACGAGGCACACCATGAGCCCGGTCAGGAAACCGAAGACGACGTAGTAGGCCCGCTTGGGGCGCACCTTGCACGTCGGCACGGTCGCCGCGTCGATGACCTGGGCGTTGGCGGTGTCCGAGGCCTCGGCGAGCTTGGCCAGCTCGTGCTGCTTGGTGAGCAGCTCGAACACCGTCTCCTGGATCTTGAGGTTCCGGAAGAGGCGCGTGTACTCGAGGCCCAACTCCGGCAGCTCGGTGATCGGCGTCACCACGCTCGTCCCGTCGCCCGACTTCGCCGGCGCCTTCATCGCGGCCGCGCCGCCGCTCTCGAGGTTCTCCAGCTGGCGCTTGAGCGCGGCGATCTCGCGGCGCAGGCGCGACTGGTTCTCCTCCCCCTCGCCCGAATACGACGAGAGGTACGACAGCATCACGTCGCGCGCCTGGATCTCGCCGCGGATCCGGGCGACCGCCTGAATGGAGGCGCGGGTCTGCTCGCGCACGTCGAGCATCTTGTGCTTGACGCTGAACTCCTTGAGGGCGACCTCGGCCGTGGCGAGGTCGCGCTGCGCTTCGGCGACCCGGCCCTCGAGGAAGCGGCGCTCCTGGCCCGCGCGGGTGCTGCTGATCTTGTTGTTGAGGCGGTTGGCCTCGTCCGCCAGGGCGGTGGCGATGTCCCGCGCCACCGCCGGCGACTTGTCCTCGACCTTGAGGGAGATGACGCCGCTCTTGCGCTCGATGTCGACCGAGGCATGCCCCCACAGCGCCATGCGGGTCTCCTCGATCGTCTGCTGCTCGTAGCGCTTCTGCAGATCGAACTTGGCGATGACCGCGTCGGTGACGGTGCGGCTCTGGATCAGGCTGGCGAGCAGGTTGGGCTCGGTGCCGCCGCCGCTCACCGCGGAGAGGAGGTCGAGCGGCGAGAAGCCGCCGCCGCCGCCGGGGAGCATGAGCCCGCCGCCCAGGCCGCTCTTCTTGGGCGCCACCATGCGGATCTCGGCCTGGTACCACTTGGGGAGCACCAGGCTCACGGCCAGCATGGCGACGGTGCCGATGAGCGTCCCCGTGACGATGAGCCCCTTCCGGCGCGCCGTGAGCAGGGCCAGGTCGACCAGGCTCCCGCCTGGCGTCACCGTCCCGTCCGGTCCCGGCTGCGGCTCCATCGTCCCCGCCCTATAGCGCGGCTCGCTCGACATCGTCAAGGTCCTGCCGCCGGCGCCTCCGCCAGCCGGCTCCACACCTTGCCCCCTCCTCCGACGGCGGCGATAATGCGCGGGCCCATGCCGACCTACACCAGCGGGGTATGCCCCCTGTGCGGCAGCGCGCGCCTGCGCGCGATCGGGGCCCTCGACCCGGCTGGCGCCCGCCTGCCGCCGCCCCCCGGGTCGCGCGTCGTGAGCTGCGCGGGCTGCTCCCTGGTCTTCGTCGACCCCCTGCCCCACTGGAGCGACGGTGACTTCGCGGTCCTCTACGGGGACGACTACTTCGCGGCCATGCCGTCGTGGTGGCACGAGGTGCGCGAGCAGCGCGAGCCGGCGCGCCGCTTCGCCGTGGCCGCGCGCCACCTCCGCTCGGGCGAGCGCACGGTGCTCGAGGTGGGCGCCGGGGTCTACGGGTTCATGGCGCGCCACCTCGCGGCGCGCGGCTGGAGCGCGACAGCGCAGGAGCCGGCCACGGCGTTCCACGCGAGGCTGCGAGGCGCCGACGCGCGGCTCCGCGTGGTCGGCACCCCGTTCCTCGACCTGCCGGCCGACGAGCGTTACGCCCTCCTCTTCGCCGACTCGGTCTTCGAGCACGTGGCCAATCCCCTCGATTACTTCCGCCAGGCGCACGACCTGCTCGCCCCCGGTGGGCTGCTGTACCTCGTGTCGCCCAACGAGCACTCCCTCGTGAACTGGCTCCTGACCGCCCGCAACCGCGTGACCGGCCGGGGCGCGCGCATGCTCTGTCCCTACCGCGAGTCGTTCCACCTGCTGGGCTACACGCGCGGCGCGCTGGAGTGGGCCTCACGCCGGGTCGGGCTGGACCTGGTGTACTTCGCGAGGCGGCACGACTACCGCTGGCTGCACGAGCTGCACGGGGGCTCCGGGCGGCTGCGCTACGGCCGCGCGGCCCTCCGGTGGGCCATGGACGCAGCCGGCGTCGGCTTCAACCTGGAGGCAGCGCTGCGGCGTCCCCGGTGAGGCCCGGGCCGCCGGCGGCCGGGCCGAGCCCCTCGGGAGGAGCGGGAGGCCGCGCCTCGCGGCCCCGCGGGGTGCTGAGCCAGTCGTTCACCAGCAGGGGCACCAGCATGAACGCGACCGTCTCGCGCACCGCGGTGTCGGAGTTCATGCGAATCGCCATGGCCAGCCACGGCCCCGCGAAGGCGGCCACGATGACGCCGCGCAGGTTGCCGCGGTTGACGCGGAGAACGCGAGAGGCCGCTCCGGCCAGCCACCCGAGCACCGCCAGGTGCAGGGCGGATCCCAGGAAGCCGAAGTTCAGGTAGCCCTCGGCCACGGCCGAGAACGCGAACCCCGCCACGGACGGCGCGTTCGCCTCGAGCATCTTGTCGGCGAAGCGGTCGTGCAGGCCCGGCCAGCGGTCCGGCAGGAGCCACCCCGGCGGCAGGTGCAGGATCGCGTTCCAGTAGCTCTGGCCGTACTCGGGGCCCACCAGCACGGTGTCGTTGGCCACGGCGTAGAGGGTGGCGTAGGGCCCCTGCGCGTCGACGTTCGCCGGGTTCAAGAACTGCGGGTCGAACTCCGATTTCGCGAAGTCGGCCATTTCGCCGAACCCGAGGCCGAGCCGGGCGCGCATGGGGTTGATGGCGATCATCAGGCCGGCCACGAGGGCGACCGCCGCCATGGGCCCGAGCGTGCTGGCCCGCAGTTGCTGCGCGCGGTGGCGGCAGAGCTGGTGCGCCGCGAGCGCCGCCGCGCCGACGATGAAGATGTGCACCTTCGCTCCCGCCAGCACCGAGTGGAGCCCGAACGCCACGACCAGGCAGAAGGCGGGGAGCCGACGGGGGCACGCCTGGTCGCCGAAATAGCCGGCCACGACGATCATGGCGCCGACGTAGAGCAGCGCCAGGCCGTTCCCCAGGACGCCCACGCTCGGCATGAGCTCGACGCGCTCTAGGTACGACACCGTGTAGAAGCCGATCGGCGAGCCCGTGGCCATGGTGATGCCGGCGAAGTACATGGCCCCGCCGACGCCCACCAGCACCCACCCGCCGCGCCTCAGGCGCTCGGGGTCGCCGGGCAACTCCCAGTAGGTCTGGCTCCGCCCCTTGTGCGGCGCGACGCCGAGGCCGTAGCCCACGAGCAACCCCACGGCGCCGAAGAGCGTGGCCACGAGGGGCCGCGTGAGGTGCGCGCGGTCGACCCACGGCATGATGGCGTAGAAGGACGCCGGCAGGCCCGTGTTGACCTCGGCCTCGAGCGGGATGATCAGGTTGAAGTAGATGAAGGAGAGGCCGAGCAGGAGGCCGGGCGAGAGGAGGCCGAAGTGCCGCGACTGGTGCAGCAGGAAGGGCACGAGCAGGCCGAAGCAGACGGCGAGGATCAGCCGGTTGACGTTGAGGTCGAAGCCCGACAGCGCGATGGCGGCGGCGACCGCGACGAGGCAGCCGACCGCCAGGGCGCCCATGGGAACGGTGTCCCAGGGGCCCAGCGTGAAACCGCCCGCAAGGGTCGGGCGCGGCGCGGCCGTGGGGGCAGCGGTCGCGCTCATGCTGCGGGCCCTCCGCGCGCCAGCGCCCGGTAGAGGTCGCCGTACGCCTGCACCATCGCCTCGAGCGAGAAGCGGCGCTCCACGCGGCTCCGCCCGGCGGCGCCGAGGCGGTCCCGCCGCTCGGGGTGGTCGAGCGCCTCGCGCAGGGCCGCGCGCAGGCCGGCCTCGTCCTCGGGGTCGACCAGCCAGCCGCACTCGCCGTCGACGACGACGTCGGCCACGCCGCCCACCCGCGTGGCGACGCACGGGCAGCCGTGCGCCAGGGCCTCGGCGAGCACGTTGGGCACGCCCTCCGCGCCGTGCGACGGCAGCACCAGGTAGTCGAGGGCATCGTAGAGCGTGCCGACGTCGCGCACGAAGCCCAGGAAGCGCACCGCCGCGCCGAGCCCGACCCGGCGGGCCAGGTCCTCGAGCACCGGCACCTCCGGCCCGGTGCCGGCGAAGACGATCGTCAGCCCGGGGTGCTCCAGCAACAACGGCGCCGCGGCGCGCAGCAGGGTGGCGCCCCCCTTGTGCGGCTCGAGGCGCGCGACCATGCCCAGCAGTAGTGCCCCCCCGCGCAGCCCGAGCCGCTCCCGCGCGACGCCACGATCCAGCAGGGTGGCGGGTGGCGGCACCCGGCAGCCGTTGTAGATGACGCTGACGCGGTCGGGCGGCGTCCCCTGCCCCTCGACCAGCACCCGCCGGCCGTGCTCCGAGATCGCCACGAAGTGCGTGCCCAGCCGGACACAGGCGCGGTCGATCATCTCGTAGGCGGAGCGGCGCCAGGGCGCCACCTCGCGCTCCCGGTAGGCCACGTGGCGCGTCGTCACGTGGTGCGCCCCGTGGAGCCGGGCCGCGAGCGCCACGTGCAGGTCGAGCGGGCCACTGTTGCTGTGCACGACGTCGGCCGCCGTGGCGCGGATCATGCGCTCGACGTCGGCCATGATGCGCGGATCCCAGTTGCGGCGGGCCAAGAACGCGAACCGCCGCAGCCCGGCCGCGTCGAGCTGGCCCACGACCGGGCCGTGGTCGGGGTAGGCCACCGACACGGCGAAGCGCTCGGGGTCGAAGAGCCCGGCCATCCGGCTGAAGAGCACCTCGACGCCGTTGGTGCGCGGCACGGCCGGGTCCACGGTGTCCGAGCCCAGGACCCAGAGCACCTTGATCTGCCTGCCACCACGAGCGTCGGCGCCGTGCACGCACACCTCGTCAGCGGGGCGCAGCTTGGCAATCCGTCGAGGGCCTGTCAAGGCGGGCACGGCCCCGGCGCGTGCTATCATGCCGCGATGCCCGACACCGGGGCGCCCGCTGCGTCGCCGCCCGCGCCCGCGCGGCGCGGCGTGCGCTACGCCATGCTCATGGCGCAGAGCGGCGGCCAGCTCCTCGCGGGCTTCGTCCTCTCGCTGGAGTGCGCCTACTTCTTCGGCGCGGGCCGCGTCAAGGACGCCTGGGACGTCGCCTTCCTGATCCCCGACGCGCTCCTCTCGGTGGCCGGCTTTGCGCTCATGCAGAGCGTCGCCACCGCGGTCTTCTCGCGGCAGCTCGAGCGACGCGACAGCGACGCCAGCCAGCTCTTCTCCGCGCTCCTCACTCTGCTCCTCTGCACCGGCGGGGCCGTCACCGTGCTGGGGGCCCTGCTCGCGCGCCCCGTGGTCCACCTGGTGGCGCCCGGCCTCGACGCGGAAGGGACGGCGCTGGCCCTGAAGCAGCTCTACCTCCTGCTCCCCCTGACGCTGCTCATGGGCACCAGCATGTTCCTCGGTGCGGTCCAGACGGGCTACGGCTTCGCCGGCGCCAACGAGCTCGGGTGGCTGGTGCTCCGCGTCTTCGTCATCGGGGCGCTGCTCCTCGTGCCGCGGTCCCTCGGCATCACCGGGCTATCCCTCGCCTACATCGGCGGTGGCGTGATCGCGCTCGTCATCCAGCTCCGCCTGCTGCGCCGCACCGGGCTGCGCTTCCGGTGGTCGCTGCGCCTGGGCACGCCCGAGGTCCGCACCGTGCTGCGCCAGGCCGCGGGCTTCGGCGTGAGCTCGGTCTTGACCCAGATCGCGCTCCTGCAGATGCGCCACCTCGCCTCGCAGGGGCCCGTCGGGACCATCGCCGCGCTCGGCTACGCCTTGAGCCTCGCCGGCCTCGTCTACCAGTTCGTCGCCAAGCCCCTCATGCTCATCGAGGGACCGCACATCATCCGCCGGCGCGAGGCCGGCGGCGAGGACGCCGCGCGCCGCCTCCACCGGCGGGTGATCGTGGCCGCCCTCGCGCTCACCGTGCCGATCGTGGCCGTCATCCTCGCGGGGCGGGAGCCCCTGGTGCGGCTCCTCTTCGAGCGGGGCGCCTTCGATGCCGCCGCGACGGCCCGCACCGCCGCCTTCGTGGGCGTCGTGAGCCTCTCCGCCTTCGGCGACACCCTCGTGGCCGTGACCCTCCTGCCGGCCCTCGCCCGGACCGAGGGGCTCGCGGTGCCGGGCGCCTTCATCGTCGCCAACCTCGTGCAGATCGCGTTCATGGCGCTCGCCTTCCCGTCCCTGGGCGTGGGCGCGGTGCTGTGGGGCGTGGTGCTGAGCTCGACGCTGCGCGGGGCGCTCGTCTACCTGGCCGGGCGGCGCTGACCCGCGGCACGCTCGACGACGGCCCGGTAGCGCTCCCCCATGGCGTCGAGCCCGTACCGCGCCGCGATGCGCGCCGGGCCGGCCGCGCAGCGGGCACGCTCCTCCAGGATGGGCGCGAGCGCGGCGGCGAGCGCCGCCGGGTCGCGCGCCGCGATGGCGCAGTGATCGAGGCCCGCGATCACCTCGGCCACGTCGCCGCAGTCGACGCCCACCACCGGCAGGCCACAGGCCAGCGCCTCCTTGACGACCACCGGCCCCCCCTCGAGATCGGAGGTGACCACCAGGGCGTTGCACGCGGCGTACCAGCGCGGCAGCTCCTCGAACGCCACGTCGGTGATCACCTGGAGCCGCGCGCCGAGGCTCGCGGGCAGCCGGGCGACCGCCGCCTCGGCGAGGTCGCGCCGCTTCACGCGCGCGTCCGGGTCGAGGGCGGCGAAGCCGACGAGACGGGCCGCGGGGTCGAGGCCGAGCCGGTCCCGCGCCTCAGCCTGGGGGAGGGGCACGAAGCGCCGGGTGTCCACGCCCGCCGGGATCACGTGCACGCGCGCCCGCCAGCCCGCGCTCCACAGGCGCGGGACCATGCTCGGGACGGGGACCACCACCTCGACGGCCCGGAGCGTGGCGAGCTGCGAGAGCGCGACCCCGAAGAGGGCGCGGACCAAGGGGCGCCCGGCCTCGTCGAGCTCGCCGTTGATATCGGTGCCCGCGAACGCGGCCACCAGCGGCACGCCCGGCACCAGGGCGCAGAGGAGCGCGGTGAGCGAGCCGTAGAGCGGCATGATGGCGTCGTAGCGCTGACGCCGCAGGGCCCCAGCGATCGCGGCGGCGAGGCGCACGAAGCCGAGCCGGCTCTGCACGCTGTCGTCGACGTGCAGGTCGTGGCGCTCGCGGCCGCGCCGGAGCGCGGCGAGGGGCTCCTCGGCGGTGGGGGTGGGCGTGCGCGAGAAGCTCCAGTCGGCCACGGCGAGCAGGCGCAGTGGCTGGGCGTCACGCGGCGCGTTCACGATGGCCGTCGACGGTACCATGCGACCAGGGTGCCAGCAAGGCGCCGGCCGGGCTCGAACGCGAGCGCGGTCGACACCCTTGCCTCACCGTTGCTCCCGTGGTATTCGCGGCGCGTGCCGCACTCCATGGCTCACGGCGCCTTCGCCGTCCGGCGGCAGTCGTGACCGCGTCGCGCGAGCGGTGCCCCGCCTGCCCCCTGTGCGAGGCGCCGGGCGCCGCCGACCTCGGCGTGGGCGCGCCGCTGCCCGCGCCGGGGGCCGCTCCGCGCTGGCGCCGCTGCGGGTCGGGCGGGAGCCTCTTCGCGTGGCCGCCGCCGCCCCGTGACGCCCTCGCCGCGCACTTCGCGGAGATGGCCTATGGCGACGCCGAGCGCGCCGACGCCATCGCCCGCGACAAGGAGCCGCTCTTCGCTCACCTCCTGGCGCGCCTGCAGGAGGCGCGCCCGCCGGGCCGGCGGCTGCTCGACGTCGGTTGCAGCTTCGGCGCCTTCCTCGAGCGGGCCCGCGGGGCCGGCTTCGAGCCCCGCGGCGTCGAGCCCAACCCGCAGGCCGTTGCCGTGGCCGGGCGCCGCGGCTTCCCGGTGGCGTGCGCGTGGGGGCTCGCCGACGCCGGCCTGGCGCCCGACAGCGTCGACGTGGTCACCTCGATCGACGCCCTCTACTACGCCGAGTCGCCGCTCGCGGAGGTACGCGCCGCGGCCCGCGCGCTCGCACCCGGCGGCCTCCTCGCCATCCGCACCACCAACAAGGCGTGGCTGGCCTGGCCGGCGGCGCTGGCCCGACGCCTGGCCCCCCGCGCCGGGCGGGTCTTCCAGGCCGCCGTGCACGATCACCTGACCAGCATGCCGCCGCGCGCCCTGGGGGCCGCCCTCGCACGGGCCGGGTTCGTCGACGTCGTCGTCGAGGGGGGCGCGACCACGGTCCCGCTCGAGCGTGCCGCCCCCTCCACCCGGCTCGCCTACCACGTGAGCGCGGCGCTCGAGCGCGCCACCGGCGGTCGCGTCCACCTGTCTCCCGGGGTGCTCGTGCTGGCGCGACGCGGGCCGGCGGCCGCCCCCGACCTTGCCAGCGCGGCGGCGCCTGCGCTATAGGGCTGCCATGGGCGACGTGGCGACGGCGATGGGCTTGTGGCGGGCACGCGGTCAGCGCCCGGTCGCCTGCCGGGACGGCAGCGGCTGCTGGGTGGTGCACGAGCACCTCTCGTACGTGCGCCTGCCGACCGCGCTCGGGGCCCCGGACGACGCCGCGAGCCGCGAGCTGCACTGGCACCGCTTCGCGCCGCTCGTCAGCTACGCCGAGCCGGCCGCTGCTGACGGCCACGACGCCAACGCCCTCTTCTACGTCTGCAGCGACGCCGCCTACGACGTGGAGCGTCTGTCGCGGAAGGCCCGGCGCGACGTCCGGCACGGGCTGCGCAGCGTGACGGTCCGCCGGATGGACTTCGACGAGCTGGCGCGCCGCGGTCACCCGGCGCTGGCCGACACCTGCGGCCGCAACCGCATGGCGGCGTCCACGCCGGTGACGTTCGCCGCCGACTGCCGCCTGCGCGGCCGGTTCGCGACCGAGGCGGCCTGGGGCGCCTTCGCCGACGACGAGGTCTGCGCCTGGGTGACCACGCACCGGGTCGGCGCGAACGTCGACCTGGGCGCGGTCGCCATGGTCTGGGAGCGCCGCTCGCTCTGCGCCACCTATGCCCTCGTCTACGAGGTCGTGCGCTCGGCCCTCCGCGACACCGGCGCCGCCCAGGTCGGCTACGGGTTGAGCTCGCTGCAGCGCGAGAGCCGAGCCGCCTCGCTCCACCAGTTCAAGACTTGGCTCGGCTTCGAGGCGTTCCCGGTCCGGCGCATCTTCGAGCCGCACCCCCTGCTCCGCCCCCTCGTGCTCCGCCCCCTGCTCGACCTCGCGGGCCGCGCGCTCGCCCGGGTGCCGGAGTCACGCTTCACGAACAAGCTGCGCGGGGCATTGGACCTGATGCGCGGCGGTTCGCCGGTCGCGGTAGCGACCGCGGGCCACGCCCCGTCGCCCACCGCCCCGGGAGAGCCCGCGGGAGAGTCCCCTGGAGAGCACGACCATGTCTGACCCCTTCACCATCGTGCTGGTCGGCTGCGGCCGCATCTCGCAGAAGCACTTCGAGGTGTTCGAGCAGATCCCCGACCTCAAGCTCGTCGGGGTCAGCGACGTGGTCGCCGACCGCGCCGCGGCCGCCGCCGGCAGGTACAAGGTGCCCGCCTTCGCCGAGTATGAGGAGATGCTCGACGCGGTGAAGCCGCAGGTGGTGGCCATCTGCACCCCCTCGGGGCTCCACCCGGCCCACGGCATCGCGGCGGCGAGGCGCGGCATCCACGTGGTCTCCGAGAAGCCGATGGCCACGCGCCTCAAGGACGCCGACGCCCTGGTCGAGGCCTGCGACCAGGCGCGCGTCCACCTGTTCGTCGTCAAGCAGAACCGCCTCAACCCGCCCATCCAGCTCCTCAAGCGCGCCTTCGACAAGGAGCGCTTCGGCCGCCTCTACATGGTCAGCGCCCGGGTCCTCTGGGCGCGCCCGCAGTCCTACTACGACAGCGCCCGCTGGCGCGGCACCTGGGAGTTCGACGGCGGCGCCTTCATGACCCAGGCGAGCCACTACGTCGACCTGGTGCAGTGGCTCGCCGGCCCGGTCGAGTCGGTCGTGGCGAAGACCGCCACGCTGGGGCGCCGCATCGAGACGGAGGACACGGGCGCGGCGGTGCTGCGCTTCCGCAACGGCGCGATCGGCGTGATCGAGGTGACCATGCTGGCCTTCCCCCGCAACCTGGAGGGCTCGATCACCGTCATCGGCGAGAAGGGCACGGCGCGGGTCGGCGGCACCGCCGTCAACCGCATCGAGGCGTGGCAGTTCGCCGACTACGACGACGACGACAAGCTCGTGGAGGCCGCGCAGCAGAACCCGCCGACGGTCTACGGCTTCGGCCACAAGCCCTACTACGAGAACGTGGTCAAGGTGCTGCGCGGCGAGGCCGAGCCCGACACCGACGGCCGCCACGGCCGCAAGTCGCTCGAGCTGATCCTCGGCATCTACGAGAGCGCCAAGATCGGCCGCGAGGTGCCGCTGCCGCTGCGCAACTTCGTCTGAGGCGCGGTCCACTCGGCGTCCAAGCATGCCATGGCAGGCTTGGACGAACATCCAAACTTGTCACGACAGAATTGGATGCGCGTCCGAATCTGTCATGCCCGGCCACGGCGGACGATGCCTACCCCAGCAGCGTCCGGGCCGTCCGCCACAGGATCCCGAGGTCGGTGCGCAGGCTGCGTCGCTCCAGGTACGCGAGGTTCAGCTCGAGCTTGCGCGGCATGACCTCGTCGACGTAGGCGCGCTCCAGGTCGGGGTAGCGGGCCAGCACCTCCTCCTCGTTGGCGTAGGCGAGGGAGGCCCAGTCGGTGATGCCGGGCCGGATCGACAGCACCCGGCGCTGCTCGGCGGTATACCGGGCCACGTAGCGCGGCACCTCGGGCCGCGGCCCGACCAGGCTCATGTCGCCGGCGAGGACGTTCCAGAGCTGCGGCAGCTCGTCGAGCTTGGTGCGCCGGAGCAGCCGGCCCAGGGTGGTGACGCGGGCGTCGCCGCCGCTGGTGATCTGCGGCCCGCGGCCGGGCGCGTCCGCGGTCATGGTGCGGAACTTGAAGATGCGGAAGGGCCGGCCGTCCTTGCCGACGCGCTCCTGGCGGAACAGCGCCGGCCCGGCGCTGGTCAGCCGCACCAGCGCCCCGATGCCGAGCAAGGCGGGCCCCAGCGCGGCGAGGCCGGCCGCGGCGGCGGCCACGTCGAGCGCGCGCTTGGCGGCGTCGTCGAGCCAGCCGGGGGCGCTCATCTCCGGTGCTGCGCGACGATCTCGCGCACCGCCGCGACCACCGCGTCGTGCTCGGCGGCGGTCATTCCCGGGAAGAGCGGCAGCGACACCACGCGCAGCCACTCGCGCGCCGCGACCGGGAGGTCCTCGGCCCGGATGCCGTAGGTCTCGCGGTAGTAGGGGTGCATGTGGAGGGGCAGCCACGCCACGCTGAACATCACCCCGCGCCGCTTCAGCTCGTCGACGAACGCGGCCCGGTCGATCCGCAGTCGCTCCAGGTTGAGCCGGATGACGAACAGGTGCCACGCGTGGTGTCGCCCCTCGGCCTCCCGGGGAAGCTCCAGGGCGTCCACGTCGCCCAGCCGCGTGCGGTAGGCCTCGGCCAGGCGGCGGCGCTCCGCGGCGAGGCGGTCGCACTTGCGCAGCTGGCACCGGCCGAGGGCCGCGGCCACGTCGGTCATGTTGTACTTGAAGCCCGGGGCGACGATCTCGTAGTACCAGGAGCCCTCGGCGGTGTAGCGCTTCCAGGCGTCCCTGGAGATGCCGTGGAGCGCCATGATGCGCGCCCGCTCGGCCACGCCGTCGTCGTCGGTGCAGAGCATCCCCCCCTCGCCCGTGGTGATGGTCTTGTTGGCGTAGAAGGAGAAGCAGGTGGCGTCGGCGGTGTTGGCGCCGATCCGCCGCCACGCGCCAGCCCCGTCGCGGTAGTCGGCGGGCAGCGCGTGGGCCGCGTCCTCGACGACCCTGAGGTCGAACTCGCGCGCCAGGGCGCGCACGCCCTCGACGTCGAGCGCCTGGCCCGCGTAGTGCATCGGGATGACGGCGCGGACCCGGCCGTAGGGGGCCCGGACGCCCGCCACCGGGCGGCCGGCCGTGAGCGCCTCCAGCGTGCGCCGCGCGGCCGCGAGGTCGAGGCAGAGCGTCGTCGGCTCGCAGTCGACGAGGACCGGCGTGGCGTCGAAGTAGCGCACCACCTCGGCGGTCGCCGCGAAGGTGAAGGTCGGCACCAGCACCAGGTCGCCCCGCTTGAGCCCCACCGTCTCGAGCGCCAGGTGGAGCGCGGCCGTGCACGAGTTGACCGCCACCGCGTGGCGCGCGCCCACGTAGGCCGCGAACTCGCGCTCGAACTCCCGGGTCTCCGGCCCCGTCGTGAGCCAGCCCGACCGCAGGACCGCGGTGACGGCGGCGATCTCGTCCTCCTCGATCGTCGGGCGAAAGAACGGCACGCTCGGATGCGACATGACCGAGCGACGATATCCGTCGGCCCCTGGTGGGTCAAGGACGTGGCTCGCCCCGGGTACGGTCCCGCCGGCGTGATCTGCGTGGCGGGCGCGAAGGAGTGCGTAGCGGACCGAGTCGCGCGGGTGTGCGCCCCCGACGGCCTCGAGTGGGTCACGGTGGCCTGCCTGGCCGGCGAGACCTGCACCGCCGGCGAGTGCGGGCCCACTGCGGTGACCGCGTGCACGCCCTACACCGGCCAGTGCGTCAACGGCGCGGCGGCGGTGTGCAAGGCCGACGGCTCGGGGTACTCGATTACCGACTGCCCCGGCGCCTCGGTCTGCACGGGCGCCGGTCTGTGTCAGGGCGTGGCCTGCGTCGTCGGGACACGCTGCTCGGCGCAGGGCAACCTGCGCACCTGCGCCAGTGCATCGACGGCAAGCTGGCCAATGCGAGCGCGGCGGTGACGTGCCCGACCGGGAGGATCTGCAGCAGCACGGCGTGCGTGTCGGCGACCTGCGTGGCGGGCGAGACCCTGTGCGCTGGCTCGCCGCTCTTCAACGCGTACCGCACCTGTCAGGGAGGCCTGTTCACGAGCCAGGTGACCTTCTGCCCGTCCGCCGGCGACGCCGGCGTGGGCCTGCAGTGGTGCGTCGACACGCGCGACGCGAACAACCTGCGCCACGCGGTCTGCGGCCTCGAGTGCGTCCCGGGCGCGCGCAGGTGCGAAGCGGTCGCCGAGGACGCGGGGCTCGTCTCGAAGCTGCGGATCTGCGACGCGACCGGCAAGTGGGGCGCGGCGACGTTCTGCCCCTACGGGGACTGCACGGGCAACGAGCCCATCGCCGGGTGCCAGGCCGACTGTCTCCCGGGCCAGGTGCGCTGCGCCGGGTCCACGGTGTCGCACCCCGACATGCACCTCAATGTCTCGACCGGAGCGCAGTCCTGCACCGCCGCGGGGCTCTGGGACACGGCGGTGACGGCCTGCACGGCGGGCCAGTACTGCCGCCGGAACAGCTCGGGCGTCGCCTACGGGTGTCTCGAGTGCGTCGGCAGCTCGAACGAGGTGGGTCGGCTCGACGTCCGCTGCTCCAGTGGCACCGAGGTGGAGGAGTGCGGCTCCAACAACCTGTGGGTGACGCCACCCGTGTCCTGCAATGGGACCTGCACGCCCGCGAACGGCGGCCAGCCGGCGTACTGCCCGACCATGCCGGGCGGGGCGTGCTTCGCGTGCGCGACGTCAACCTGCGGTACCTATCGGACGGCGTGCCTCGCCGACCCGGCCTGCATGACGGCCCTCGAGAGCTGCCTCGCGACGTACAACTGCTGGAACGCGGCGTCGATGTGGTCGTGCCTGCACAACTTCTGCTGGAACACCCCCGACATGACCACTCCCAACTACCACAATTGCCTGACCAGCTGGTTCCCGCCGACGGGCTGCTACGCCGGCGGCTGCAACTGAGCGTGGTGCCGGCGCCCCCCTCCCCCTGACCGTCCCCCCGATCCGATCCCGCGCCACCGCGCCCGCTTGACTCCCGCCGCCGCGAGGGCTACCGGTTGGGGGCACCGATGCGGCTCGCCATCCTCACGCAGTACTACCCGCCCGAGACGGGCCCGGCGCAGAACCGGCTCTCCGATCTGGCGCGGCGCTTCGTCGCCCTCGGCCACCAGGTCGAGGTGCTCACGACGCTGCCGAGCTACCCGGGCGACGAGGTGCTCCCGGAGTACGTGGGGCGCAAGAACACCGTCGAGGTCATGGACGGCGTGCGCGTCGCCCGGGTGGGCTCGTATGTACCCCGCGAGAAGACCTTCACGCGCCGCATGGCGAACTACCTCAGCTTCGCCGGCAACGCGGCCCTCCGCGGGCCGTGGCTGCTCCGTCGAGCGGACGTTCTGCTCATGGAGTCGCCGCCGCTCTTCCTCGCGCTGGCGGGCATCCCCCTGGCGAGCCTCCTCGGCGCGCGCCTCTGGGTCAACGTCTCCGACCTGTGGCCGCGGTCGGCGGTGGAGCTCGGCATCATCAAGCCCGGCCCGGCCCTCAAGGCGGCCGAGGTGCTCGAGGCGGTGATGGTCCGCGCGGCGGCCGTGATCACCGGCCAGACGGAGGGGATCGTCGAGGACATCCGCGCCCGCTTCCCCCGGGCGACGGTGGCCCTGCACCCCAACGGCGTCGACGTGGCCGCGTTCCGGCGGCCGCTCGACCGCGAGGGCCTGCGCCGGGAGTTCGGCTGGGGGGACGACCTCTTCGTCATCGGCTACGCCGGGCTCATGGGCTATGCCGCGGCCGCCGATCAGGTGATCGCCGCCGCCGAAGTGCTCCGCGACATGCCGCGGCTCCGCTTCGCCTTCTTCGGCCACGGGCCGTGCAGGCGCGAGATGGAAGAGCACGTGGCCCGGGCCGGGCTCACCAACGTGCGCTTCTACCCGCACCAGCCGAGCGCGCGCATGCCGCACCTCCAGGCGGCCTTCGACGCGGGCCTGGCGACTCTCTGCGAGGCCCGGCTGTGCGAGGGGACCCGGCCGGCCAAGATGTTCGAGATCATGGCGGCGGCGCGGCCCCTGGTCCTCACCGGCCGCGGTGAGGTGCAGCGGATCTTCGACGCCACGCCGGGCGGCCCCCCCGGCGTGATCGCCCCGCCCGAGGAGCCCGCGGTGCTGGCCGAGCGCATCCGGGCGCTCGTCTCCGACCCGGCCGCGGCGGCCGCGATGGGGCGCCGGGGGCGCGACTACGTCTTCGCCGACTTCGACCGCGAGGTCATCGCCCGGCGCACCGAGGCCCTGGTCCGCACGACCCTCGGGCTGTGACCCCCTACGGCGCCGGCCCCTCCGTCACCAGGCGCCGGAGGTAGTCGGCGTAGGGGCTCTTGCCCATGGCCGCGGCCTCGGCCTCCACCTCGGCGGGGCCGATCCAGCCGTTGCGCCAGGCGATCTCCTCGAGGCAGGCCACCTTCAGCCCCTGCCGCTCCTCGATGGCCTCGATGAAGGTCGCGGCCTCGAGCAGGCTGCGGGGCGTGCCGGTGTCGAGCCACGCCACGCCGCGGTAGATGCGCTGCACCTGGAGCTCGCCGCGGGCGAGGTAGGCACGGCAGAGATCGAGGATCTCGGTCTCGCCGCGCGCGCTGGGCTTGAGCCCGGCCGCGAGGTCGCACACGTCGGGGCCGAAGAAGTACAGCCCCACCACGGCGAAGCTGCTGCGCGGCTTCGCGGGCTTCTCCTCCAGGCTCAGGACGCGGCCGGTGGCGTCGAACTCGACCACGCCGTAGCGCTCCGGATCGCGCACGTGGTAGGCGAAGACCCTCCCGCCGCGCTCCAGGCGCGCCGCGGCCCGCACGACGTCCGAGAGGCCGTGCCCGTAGAAGACGTTGTCGCCGAGGAGGAGGCAGGCGGCCGCGCCGCCGAGGAACCCGCGGCCGATGGTGAAGGCCTGCGGCAGCCCCTCGGGCCGCGCCTGCTCCGCGTAGGCGAAGCGCATGCCGAGGCGGGCCCCGTCGCCGAGGAGGTGCCGGAACAGCGGCAGGTCCGGCGGCGTCGAGATGACCAAGACCTCGCGGATCCCCGCCAGCATCAGCACGCTGAGCGGGTAGTAGATCATCGGCTTGTCGTAGACGGGGAGGAGCTGCTTGGAGAGGACCCGGGTGAGGGGGTGGAGGCGGGTGCCGGCCCCGCCCGCGAGGATGATGCCCTTCACTGCCTCACCTCCACGCCGCCGGGGGGGACCTCGCGGCTAGACCTTCTTGCGGGCGGCGCGCCGGCCGGCGGCCGCCGTGATCGGCACCAGGTTCGCGAGGGGCTCGCGGACCGACGGCTCGCGCCGGTACTCGGGGATGATCTCCTCGAGCTTGGCCACGACCGTCTCCTCGGGGCCGCGGTCCGCGAGGTCGCGCAGCTCGCCGAGGTGCTGCTCGAGGGCCTCGTAGTCCATCGACGCGACCCGGCCGATCCAGATGCGCTCGTGGCGCGTCTTGGCGGCGTTCTCCTCGTCTAGGGTGAGCTGCTCGCACAGCTTCTCGCCCGGGCGCATGCCGGTGAAGATGATGGGGATGTCGATGTCGGGGCGCAGGCCCGAGAGCTTGATGAGGTCGCGCGCCAGGTCGACGATCTTGACCGGCTCCCCCATGTCGAGGACGAAGACCTCGCCCCCCTCGCCCATGGCGGCGGCCTGCAGCACGAGCTGCGAGGCCTCGGGGATGGTCATGAAGAAGCGCTGCATCTCGGGGTGGGTGACCGTGACCGGGCCGCCGGCGCGGATCTGCTCCTGGAAGATCGGCACCACCGAGCCCGACGAGCCGAGCACGTTGCCGAACCGCACGCACAGGAACTTGGTGCGGGAGCGCTTCGCCATGGCCTGGACGAACAGCTCGGCCACGCGCTTGGTCGCGCCCATGACGCTCGCCGGCCGGACCGCCTTGTCGGTAGAGATGAACACGAAGGCCGCCGTGCCGGTCTCGTGGGCCAGCTCGGCGCAGACCCTGGTGCCGAAGGTGTTGTTCTTGACCCCCTCGCCCGGGTTCAGCTCGACGAGCGGCACGTGCTTGTGCGCCGCCGCGTGGAACACGGCGTCGGGCCGGTTGGCCGCGAACACCGTCTCCATGCGGATGCGGTCGCACACGTCGGCGATGGCCGGCACGATCTCGACGCGCGGGAACTTCTGCCTGAGCTCCCGCTCGATCTCGAAGAGGGCGTTCTCGAAGCGCTCCGCCAGCACCAGGCGCCGCGGCGCGAAGCGCGCCACCTGGCGGCAGATCTCGGCGCCGATGGAGCCGCCGGCGCCGGTGACGAGCACGCTCTTGCCGGCGACGAACTGGGCCACGAGCCCGCGGTCGAGGCGGCGCGGGGCGCGGCGCAGGAGGTCCTCGATCTTGACCTCGCGGACCTGGCGCACGTTGACCTTGCCCTGGAGCAGGTCCTCCAGGGCCGGGACCACGCGGAGGCGCGTGCGCGCCGTGCGCGAGAGCTCGACCATGCGGCGCATCGCCTCGCCGCTCTGGGGCGGCTCGGCCAGGATGGCCTCGGCCACCTCCAGCTCCTCGGCGATCTTGGGGAGCAGGTCGGGCGCGCCCAGGACCGGCACGCGGTGGATGCTGCCGCCGCGCTTGGCGGGATCGTCGTCGAGGAACCCGATCACGGTGTAGCGCAGGCTCTCGTCGTTCTGGATCTGGTGGAGCAGGGCCTCGCCGGTGTCGTCGGCGCCGACGATCACGACGCGGGTGGCGTCGCGGCGCGCGCTCATGGGCCGCAGCACCGCGCGCACCAGGCGCGGGCTCATCCGCGCCGCGCCCACGAAGGCCATGGTGAGGAACATGTCGATGATGAGCACCGACCGGGGCAGGAGGGAGACGTCGAAGATCGAGTAGATCAGGGCGCCGAGGCACAGCGTGGAGAGGCCGGTCGCCTTGGCCAGATCGATGACGTCCGAGAGCCCGACGTACTTCCACCAGCCGCGGTAGTGCCCGAAGATGCGGAAGACGACCAGCTTGATGACGACGACGAGCGGCAGGAAGCGGAGCGCCGCGTCCGCCTCGCGTGCCGGCAGGCTGAAGTCGAAGCGGAGCAGGAACGCCCCGAAGTAGGCCAGTGCGAAGAGGCACACGTGGCCCACGAGCGAGAGCACCGCGCCGCGGTTGAAGGTGAGCGTGCCCCCCGGACCCGGCGTCAGCAGGTGAGGTCCCGTGTCTGGGGGCTGAGCAGTCTTCCCGGTCTTTTTCATGGTAGGGGTGGCAAGCCTCGTGAAGGCAAAGCTAAGACAGCGCTTAAGTAACCCCCGCTACGTCAAACGTGGCCCCAATACTACACCCGGAGCGCAACCATGTCGAATATACGCTCCCGGCGCTCACCACCAACCCCACGCCCGACCGGTGCACTGCGTCAACGAGCCACTGAAGCCCGGCAACACCCGGTGACTGCACCCGAGTCGGGCCCCTGCCGGGGACGCGGGGCCTCGCAGCCACCATCCAGAGGCGCCGACCGGACTTGAACCGGTGGTGGAGGTTTTGCAAACCTCTGCCTTACCACTTGGCTACGGCGCCGGAGCAACCCAACAACTCCGGGCTTCTACACGAATTCTCGGGTGGCGTCAACCGAAAGCGCGCTGCGCCGGCAGGCGAGGCGCCCCCCCTCCATGCCACTGGCGGCCCGCCGCGCCTGTGCAAGTCCGGCCTCGCGTGGGCCGCGCGGATTGACCGGGCGGAGCCCCCGGTGCTAGCGTGCTGCCGAGCATCTGGTGCGGTCATGCCCCTTCGGCGACGTGCAGCACTCTCGGGTGACGTTCCGTCTGAGCGAGATCGAGCACCACTACATCGTGCCGGGGGGCGGCGGCTTCGGCGAGATCATCAACAACGCCTTCGTGTAGGAGGATCCTCCATGGGCATGACGGGCCCGCATCGCATCCGGGTGATGTACTCGGCGGAGCAGGTCGCGGCGCGCGTGCGCGAGCTCGGCGCGGAGATCACGCGCGACTACGCGGGGCTCGACCTGACCATCGTGAGCATCCTCAAGGGGAGCTTCCTCTTCATGGCAGACCTGTGCCGCCAGATCGATCTCCACCTGGCGTGCGAGTTCCTGGGCCTGCAGAGCTACGGCGACGCCACGACCACGTCGGGCGTCGTGCGCATCACCAGCGACCTGACGCGCCCCATCGCCGGCAAGGACGTCCTCATCGTCGAGGACATCGTCGACACGGGCCTGACCATGGCCTACCTGCAGGAGTTCTTGATGACGCGCCACCCCCGCTCGGTGAAGCTGTGCGCGCTGCTGCACAAGCCCGAGCGGGCGGTGAAGCCGATCACGATCGACTACCTCGGCTTCACCATCCCCAACAAGTTCGTCGTGGGCTTCGGGCTCGACTACGAGCAGAAGTGCCGCAACCTGCCCTACATCGGCGAGGTGGAGGGAGTGGCGGGGGACTAGCCGGTGAGCGACCGCCCCGACAAGCCGGCGGACCCGGAGCGCACCGACCTCATCGAGCGCGGTGACGCCGACGACGTGACCGGCAAGAGGACTGCCGACGAGAAGCCGCCCGCGGACGAGAAGCAGAGCGCCGCGGACCGGGAGAAGGCGCGGCGGGAGGCCATCGCGCGCGTGCTCGCGGACGATGAGCGCGAGGGATCGCGGGACGAGAAGCGATCGCGCCAGGCCGCCGGTCCCGACGAGGACGAGGCGGCGGAGAAGCCGGGCAGACGCGGCCGGGGCCGGCTCGCCGAGGCGCTGGGCATCGAGGCCGACGAGCGCCCGCCGAGCAAGTGGCGGCGCCGGTTCGTCTACCTGCTGATCCTGGGGGTCACGGCCCTGGTCGTCTGGATCCTGTCGGTGCGGAACCACGACCGCTTCTACCTGGTCTGCCTCCCCGACCGCATCGAACCGCAGCGCGGCAGCCAGTGGCCGTGGGGCCGCGACCCCCTCGGCGGGGAGGTGCACGCCGCCATCAAGGTACCCGCCGAGGTCGATTGCCGCGAGCGCCTCTTCGCCGGCCAGGAGGCGCTCGACCAGGCGCTCGCCGACCTGCTCATGGCGCGCATCGAGGCGGACGTGAAGGCGGGCAACCCGAAGCTCGACGAGGTGGCCGCGCGCGTCACCCAGGCGCAGCTGCTCACCAGGGGGCGCCCGGAGCCGCGCGCCCGGCTCCAGGTGCTCGCCGCGGACCTGTCGTACCTGCGCGGCCGCCAGGGCGTGGAGCAGGCGGCCGCGACCCTCAAGGCGGCCATCGGCCACCTCAAGGAGGCGAAGCTCCGGGGGGCGGCGACCGCCAGGGACGCCGACCTCTGGATCGAGCACCTCGAGCGGCTGATCCCGCGCCTCGCCTCGCCCCGCGAGACCGGGGCCCCGCCGGCCTCCGGCCCGGCGCCCGCGCC
>JACRCY010000226.1 GCA_016218785.1 Deltaproteobacteria bacterium | reverse complement strand
GGCGACCGGTATGGAGCTCGAGGCCATCAGCGAGAACCTGCGCCGCGTGGCTACGGCGCCGGACGCCTGGGCCTGCGACCCCGTCTTCGGCAGCCTCGCCGCGGCCCTGGCCCGGCGCAGCCGCGCCTTCGTGCCGCGCGCCGAGCCCGCGCCCTATCAGGTGTGGGGCCAGGGCATCGAGGAGGAGGCCCTCATGCAGATGCGCCAGGCCGCGTCGCTGCCGGTCGCGGTCCGCGGGGCGCTCATGCCCGATGCGCATCGCGGCTACGGCCTGCCCATTGGCGGCGTGCTGGCGACCGAGGGGGCCGTCGTGCCCTACGCCGTCGGCATGGACATCGCCTGCCGCATGAAGCTCTCCGTCCTCGACCTGCCCGTCGCGGCGCTCACCGACGAGCGCGACCACCTGCGGGCGGCGGTCGAGCGCGAGACGCGCTTCGGCGTCGGGGCCACGTTCAGCGACAAGCGCCGGCACCCGATCATGGACGAGGACTGGACCGTGTCGCCCGTGACCCGGCACCAGAAGCAGAAGGCGTGGTCCCAGCTCGGCACTTCGGGCAGCGGCAACCACTTCGTCGAGTACGGCGTGCTGACGGTGCTGACGCCGGTCCTCGGTCTCGAGCCGGGGACCTACCTGGCGCTCCTCAGCCACAGCGGCTCGCGCGGCACCGGCGGCGACGTCGCGACGCACTACAGCCACCTGGCACAGGACCTCCACCCGGAGCTGCCGCGCGAGCTCGGCCACCTCGCCTGGCTCGATCTCGGCAGCGAGGCCGGCCAGGAGTACTGGGCCGCAATGGAGCTCATGGGCCGCTACGCAGCGGCGAACCACGCGCTGATCCACCAGCACATCCGTCAGGCGCTCGGCTGCGAGCTGCTCGCGGACCTCGAGAACCACCACAACTTCGCCTGGCGCGAGGAGCACGAGGCGCCCGACGGCACCCGGCGCACGCTCATCGTGCACCGCAAGGGCGCGACGCCCGCCGGCCGCGGCGTGCTCGGCATCATCCCCGGTTCGATGGGCACCCCGGGCTACGTGGTCCGCGGTCTCGGCGAGGCACGCTCGCTCGACTCGGCCTCGCACGGCGCCGGCCGCGCCATGAGCCGCACCCAAGCAAAGGCACAGTTCTCGTGGGACGGCGCGCGGGCGTTCCTGCGCGCCCATGACGTCGAGCTCATCTCGGGCGGCCTCGACGAGGTGCCCATGGCGTACAAGGACATCGACGAGGTCATGGCCGCACAGCGCGACCTCGTCGAGCCGCTGGCCCGCTTCGAGCCCCGCCTGGTGAAGATGGCGGCCGGCGACGAGAGGCCCGAGGACTAGCGTGTGCATCTTCATCACCGCCACGATGCCGCAGGGCACGAACCTCGGGGCGCTTGCCGCCGTGGGGCGCATGTATGGGCCGCGGTTCGCACCCGTCACCAATGCGGTGGTGCAGCCCCAGCTCCCGCCGGGCTCGCTGTATCTCGTGAAGCAATGCGCCCAGTGCGACTGCGGTACGGTGCTGGGCTCCGTGCGCGCGCGCGAGGAGCGCGGGGACAGCATCGAGCACGAGGTCGAGAAGCGCAAGCGCGCCGGCTGGAGCGCCCGCAAGCTCGAGCGCTGGCTGGCGGAGAAGCGCACGACCGAGGCGCGCAACGCGCGCGTCGCGGAGGATCACGCCGCCGCCCGTCAGCCCGAGGCCGAAAGCTGGCTCGCCTACCTGCGCGCGGCGGTCGGCGTCGTGCGCCCACACGTCTTCGGCCTGCTGCTCCACTTCTATCGCACGGGCCCGGCGACCGAGCGCCTCACGCTCGCTCAGACGGTCCGCGTACCCCTCCCGACGGCCACCCCCGAGACGCTGCTGCGCCTCGAGGAGGACGTGCTGCACCTGTTCGTCCCCTGAGGCACCGCCATGCTGCTCACAATCACTGCCACGCTCGAGGACGGCGCGGACCTCGGCTATCTGCTCCACAAGAGCCCGGGGCGGGTGCACTCGTTCGAGCTCGCCTTCGGCGTGGCGCACGTCTTCTACCCGGAAGTCACGCCGTCGCGCGCGACCGTGGCCGTCCTGCTCGAGGTCGACCCCGTGGGTCTCGTTCGCGGCCGCGGCCCCGACAGCTCCGCGCCCCTCGAGCAGTACGTCAACGACCGGCCCTACGTCGCCTCCTCGTTCCTGAGCGTCGCCATCGGCCGGCTGTTCGCGCCCACCCTCGGGGGCCGGAGCAAGGAGCGGCCGGACCTCGCCGCCCGCGCTTGGCCCTTGGTGGCGCGCATCTCCGTGCTGCCGTGCCGCGGAGGTGAGCCGCTGCTCCGCCGCCTGTTCGAGCCGCTCGCCTACGAGGTCGCGGCCACGCAGCACCTGCTTGACGAGACGCGACCCGATTGGGGTGCGAGCAGTTACTTCACCGTCGAGCTACGGGCGACCCGCCGGCTCGCAGAGCTGCTCACGCACCTCTACGTGCTCATCCCCGTGCTCGACGACGACAAGCACTACTGGGTCGGCGATGACGAAGTGGACAAGCTCCTGAAGCACGGGGAGGGCTGGCTCGCCGCGCATCCCGAGCGAGAGCTCATCGCCCGGCGCTACCTCCGCCACCGGCGCAGCCTCGCGCGTCAGGCGCTCGAGCGCCTGCTGGCCGAGGAGGCACCGGCGGTGGGCGCCGACCAAGTCCCAGCCGCGGCCGAGGAAGAGATCGAGCACCGCATCAGCCTGAACGAGCAGCGCCTGGGAGCCGTCCTCGCCGTCCTGAAGCAGAGCGGCGCCCAGCGCGTGCTCGATCTCGGCTGCGGCGAAGGGCACCTCCTGCGGCAGCTCTCGCGGGACAGGACGTTAACGGAGATCGTCGGAATGGACGTCTCGCATCGCGCCCTCGAGATCGCCAGCGAGAGGCTCAAGCTAGAGCGACTGCCCGAGAGGCACCGCGAACGGCTCAAGCTCATCCAGGGCTCGCTGCTGTATCGCGATCGTCGCCTCGACGGCTACGACGCCGCCGCGCTGGTCGAGGTGATCGAGCACCTCGACCCACCCCGGCTCGCCGCGTGCGAGCGCAACGTGTTCGAGTTCGCGCACCCACGCACAGTCGTGGTGACCACGCCCAACGCCGAGTTCAACGTGAAGCTCGACGGACTTGCCCGGGGTGCGTTGCGCCATCGGGACCACCGGTTCGAGTGGTCCCGCGCCGAGTTCGAGGCCTGGGCACAACGGACGGCCGAGCGTTTCGGCTACGGGGTGCGCTTCCTGCCGGTCGGGCCCTGCGATGCCACCGTGGGCGCGCCCACGCAGATGGGGGTCTTCGAGCGATGAAGCGAATCTCGATTCCCGAGTTGGCGCTCGTGGTACTCGTCGGTCCTTCCGGCTCCGGCAAATCGACCTTCGCGCGCAGCCACTTCAAGTCGACCGAGGTGCTCTCCTCGGACTACTGCCGTGGCCTCGTGGCGGACGACGAGAGCTGCCAGACCGCGACGGATGACGCGTTCGCCGTGCTGCACTTCATCGCGGCCAAGCGGCTCGCGGCCGGCCGCCTCACGGTCATCGACGCGACCAACGTCCAGCCGGACGGGCGCAAGCCGCTGGTCGCGCTGGCGCGGGAGTACCACTGCCTGCCCGTGGCCATCGTCCTCGACTTGCCCGAGAAGACCTGCCGTGAGCGGAACGCGTCGCGACCGGATCGGAGCTTCGGCGCGCACGTCGTGCGGCAGCAGGTGCAGCAGCTGCGCCGCTCGCTGCGCAACCTCGAGCGCGAGGGCTTCCGGCACGTCTTCGTGCTCTCGAGCCCCGAGGAGGTCGGGACGGCCACCGTGGAGCGCCAGCCGCTCTGGAACAACCTCAAGAGCGAGCACGGCCCCTTCGACGTCATCGGCGACGTGCACGGGTGCTACGCGGAGCTCACCACGCTTCTCGAGCGGCTCGGCTACGACCTGGCCACGCGCCGCCATCCCAGCGGGCGCAAGGCAGTCTTCCTCGGGGACCTCGTGGATCGCGGCCCGAAGGTGCCCGAGGTCCTGCGCCTCGTCATGGACATGGTCGCGGGCGGCGGCGCGCTCTGCGTCCCCGGGAACCACGATGTGAGGCTGATGCGGAAGCTGCGCGGCAAGGACGTCCAGCTCACCCACGGTCTCGCCGAGTCGATGGCCCAGCTCGAGGCCGAGCCGGCCGAGTTCCGCCAGTGCGTCGTGGCCTTCCTCGATGACCTCGTGTCGCACTACGTGCTCGACGACGGGCGTCTGGTCGTGGCGCACGCCGGCATGAAGGCCGAGATGCAGGGACGCGGGTCGGGCAAGGTCCGCGACTTCGCGCTCTACGGTGAGACGACCGGCGAGACGGACGAGTTCGGCCTGCCGGTCCGGCACAACTGGGCCGCCGATTATCGTGGTCGGGCGCTGGTCGTCTACGGCCATACGCCCGTGCCGGAGCCGGAGTGGCTCAACGGCACTATCAACATTGATACCGGATGCGTCTTCGGCGGTCACCTGACGGCGCTGCGCTACCCCGAAAAGGAGCTCGTGTCGGTGCCGGCCGAGCGGACGTGGAGCGAGCCGAGCAAGCCGTTCCTGGAGCCGGCGCTCCAGGCACCCGCGCTGACCGCGCAGCAGGCCTACGACGATGTCCTCGACCTGGAGGACGTCGTCGGCAAGCGCCTGGTGTCGACGCGGCTCCGCGGCAACATTACCGTCCGCGAGGAGAACGCGATTGCGGCGCTCGAAGTCATGAGCCGGTTCGCGGTCAACCCCAGGTGGCTTATCTACCTGCCGCCGACGATGTCCCCCTCAGAGACCGCGAGCGACGGGCCCCTGCTCGAGCACCCGACGCAGGCGTTCGCCTACTTCCGTCACGAAGGCGTGCCGGCGGTAGTGTGCGAGGAGAAGCACATGGGGTCGCGCACGGTCGTCATCGTCTGCCGTGACGCGGACGCCGCCCGCCGGCGCTTCGGCGTCGTCGACGACGTGGCGGGTATCTGCTCCACGCGCACCGGCCGGCGGTTCTTCGAGGATGCCGCGCTCGAGGCCGAGTTGCTCCACCGCGTGCGCGAGGCCGCCGACCACGCCAGCCTCTGGGAGGAGCTGGGCACGGACTGGATCTGCCTCGACTGCGAGCTAATGCCCTGGTCGGCGAAGGCGCAGGAGCTGTTGCGCGGCCAGTATGCAGCGGTGGGGGCCGCCTCTCGCGCGGCCTTCGCGGAGGCCGTCCCGGCTCTCGAGTCCGCAGCCGCCGGTGGCATCGCCGTCGACGACTTGCTCGTCCGCGCGCGCGAGCGCGCTGCCCTCACCGAGCGCTACGTCGCCGCCTACCGCCAGTACTGCTGGCCGGTGACCGGCCTCCGTGATCTGAAGCTCGCGCCCTTCCACCTGCTCGCGAGCGAGGGCGCGGTGCACGTGGACAAGGACCACCGCTGGCACATGCAGATGGCGATGAGGCTCTGCGACGCGTCCGACGGGCTGCTCCTGAAGACGCCGCACTTGGCCGTCGACGTGACCGATTCCGCTTCCGAGGCCGAGGCCGTGCGCTGGTGGGAGCAACTCACCGCGCGTGGCGGCGAGGGAATGGTGGTGAAGCCCCTCGTCTTCGTGACCCGCGGCCGCCGCGGCGTCGTTCAGCCCGCGCTCAAGTGCCGCGGCCCGGAGTACCTGCGCATCATCTACGGCCCCGAGTACACCCGGCCCGAACACCTGGAGCGGCTGCGTTCCCGCGGCCTGTCGGTGAAGCGCTCGCTCGCGCTGCGCGAGTTCGCCCTCGGCGTCGAGGCACTTGAACGATTCGTGCGAGGCGAGCCGCTGCGGCGGGTCCACGAGTGCGTCTTCGGGGTGCTCGCGCTCGAGAGTGAGCCGGTGGACCCTCGGTTGTAGAACCCGGGCTCGCTGCGGCAAACCTGACGGCAGTTGAGTCATGCTCCCTACGGGATGGCCGGGGCGGCCATGCCTCACTCGGCCGAATTCCCGTTCGGGGGAAGATCATGCAACCGACCTGCCCACCGCCCGTACTGCCACCGTGGTCTCCCGCGCCCGGCGTTGGCACGCGGCGCGCTTGGCCGAGCTACTTCCTACAGCTCTCCGGAGTCAGGGCAGGACCTGGAGGGCAGGGCTGCCCGTGGGATGAGCTAGCGTGAGACGATCGCGCCGAACTCCGGCGAGGCGGCGAAGGCGAGCAGGCGCTGGAGCGCCGGCACCTCGACCAGGTAGTCGTCCATCTCCTCCACGCGGCCGACGGTCTTCGGCTTCGGCACCTCCTCGTACATGCGCGAGAAGACGCGAATGACGAGGCGGAGGTCGGCGGCGGCCACCGTGCCCAGACGGCGCGCGCTCTCGGTCATGCCGAGCGCGTAGCGCTGGCCGAGGTCCGCCGGCGCGGTGTCGCGCAGGTGCGCGAGCCGCTCCGCCCAGCCCGCGCGGGTCGCGTCGTCGACCCGCGAGCAGATGAGGTTGGCCAGGTGCGCCGCCGCGGGCGGCGGATCGCCGAAGCCGAGGGCGGCGGCGAGCGCCGCCGCCACGTGCGGCCACTCGTGCTCGGGGTAGGAGGCCACGATGCGGTGGCCCGGCCGCATCAGGTCGAGGGCGTAGGCGAAGACCCAGGCCAGCTCCGCGTTGCCGAGGAGCTGCAGGAACTCCGTGCGCAGCACGGCCTTGGGCGGCTCGGCGTTGACGATCATGACGGCCGCCGGCAGCTCCTGGGCGCGGAACAGCTGTCCGTCGCCGCTCGCCAGCAGGCCCCGGATGTTGTCGAACGTCTTGCCGAGGGCCGTGGTCTCGCCGATCCGGGCGATGCCGCTGCCGCCGAGGTCCTCCGGCGTCGCGCGCCCCAGCTCGGGCAGGCGCTGCCCCAGCTCGGCGAGGACCGCGGTCAGCGCCGGATCGTCGTCGGGGTGCCGCACCGCCTCCGGGACCTGGGCTCCAAGGGCCGTGACGTTGTCGGCCTTCTCGAACTCCTTGCGGAGGTCCATGAGCATCTGCTTGATGTCGGCCGGCGGCGGGCTGACGTTGACCAGCGGGGAGAGGAGGCACCACGCCCAGCGCCGCTCGGCGTGATCGAGGAGCATCCTGCCCAGCTCCACGATCCGCCGCATCCACGGCGGTCCGAAGGCGCAGAGGCGCCCGAGCACGACGCGGCGGTCGGACGTCCGCGCCGGATCCTCGCCGTACAGCGCGAGGAGCTGCTCCAGCACCGAGCGCGACGGCGCGAAGTCGATGAGCTGTCGCAGGTAGCGCTCGGCGCGCTGCGGCTCGCCGAGGCGCTCCGCGCAAATGCGCGCCATGCGCTCGAGCGCGTCGGCACGCTCGTCGAGGGCGGCGCTGTCGGCGCGGGCTTCCAGGATCTGCAGCAGCTGGTCCCAGTCGCCGCGCGCCTCGAGCACGTGCGCCAGCCCGTCGAGCGCCGGGCGACAGCCCGGATCGTAGGAGAGCGCCATGTCGAAGGCCTCGATGGCGGCCTCCTGCATGTCGGGCCGGGCCGCGAAGGTCTCGCCGCGCGCGACCCACAGGGAGGCCAGCTCCTTCGGGTCCTCCGTCTGGGGGATGAGCCCCTCGACCACCGCGAGCGCCCGCTCGGTCTGCCCGGTGCGCTGGTAGTGGGCCAGGGCCCGCAGCATCAGCTCGCGGTCCCGGACTCCGCCCGAGACGGCGAGGTCGTAGCAGACCCCCGCCTCCTCGACGTTGCCCAGCTGGTCCTCCCACAGGAAGCCCAGCTCCCGGTAGAGGCGACCGCGGTGCTCCGGCTCGTCGACCACCAGCAGGGACTGGAGGTGGTGCTGGATGGCGGCGGCCACGCGTCCCTCGCCGGCCAGCTCCTCGGCGAGCGCCGTGAGCGCCTCCGCGTGGAGCGGCCGCATGCGGAGGGTGGCGCGGAGGTCGGTGATGGCCTGGTCGTGCTTGCCGAGCTTGCGCGCGAGGAGCGCGCGCTGGAACGTGGCGTGCAGCTTCTCGGCCTCGGAGAGCGCCTGCGGATCGCGCAGCGCCCCGTCGAAGAGCGCGTAGGCGGCCTGGGCGTCGCCCGCGGCGCTCCGCTCGTCGGCGACGGCCAGGGCGGCCGGCGCGTACTCGGGGAGCAGCTCGTAGGCGCGGCGCGACAGCACCCGCGCCACGTCGTCGTGCGTCGCGGCCTTGGCGGCGAGCGCGGTGCAGTGGATCAGCTCGGCGTGCTCGCGCAGTCGCTCGGGCGACGGCGTCGTGCGCCGCTCGTAGGCGTGCAGGGCGTTGCGCCGCGCCAGGTAGGCGCCCTCGAGATCCCCGGCCGACTCCGCCAGGGCGGCGATGGCCGCCCAGGCATCGCTGTTGTCGGGGTCGACGGCCACGGCGCGCCAGTACCAGCCCACCGCCTCGCCCGCCTCGACCTCGCGGACCTGATCGCCGCGCCACTTGAGGCGCTCGGAGCGCTCGGCCCAGGCGAGCTGCGCCTCGCCCGCCTCGGGCAGGAGCGCGGCCTGGGCCCGCCAGTTCTTGAGGCGTCGGCCGACGGCCTTGAGCGCCTCCATGGCGGGGACGTTGTCGGGATCGAGGGTGCGGGCCTCGCGGTAGAACGCCACCGTCTTCGGCTGCAGCGCCGGCGTCTCGTCGCAGACCTCGGCGAGATGGCAGTGGACGAGCGCGGCCTGCTGCGGGCCGAGCAGCTTGGCCTGCTTCTGACGGAGGTCGAGGTACGCGGGCAGGTCCTTGCGCCGCGCCACGATGCCGGCCAGGGCCAGGAGCGCGCCCATGGACTGCGGCTGCTCGCCGAGCAGATCCTTGAGCACCGTCTCGGCGGCCGCGCCGCCGCCCAGCGCCAGATCGAGGATGCGCGCCAGCTCGCGGCGGAGCTCGAAGCGCTCCTCCGCGTCGGCGCTGATGGCGATTCCGGAGCGCAGCACGTCGTCCAGATCCGCCCAGCGGCCGCCGCCGCGCAGGAGCCGCGCCAGGCGGTTCCGCACGTCGCGGTCGGACGGCCGATCCTTCAGCACCTTGCGGTAGAGGCGCTCGTGTCGGACGGTGTGCGGGGCGGCGGCCTCGGCGGAGCCTGCGGCCGCCGGACTCGCTCGCTCCGCTCGCTCGCCACCCAGCGGGCCCTCGAGCAGGTGCTGGTGACAGACGGCGAGGGCCTCGTCGAGGCGCGCCAGGCGGGTGGTGATCTGCTCCTCGGCGTCGGCGCGGTCCTCCAGGAGCTGGGCCAGGTCCGCCCAGCGCCCGGTCTCGCGGAAGAGCCGGGCGAGCGGCTCGAAGCCGGACGCGGTCGGGCCGGTCTCGCCGACCAGGAGCTTGAGGGTGTCGATGGCCTGGTCGCGGTCCTCGAGCCGCTCCTCGAGCAGGGTGGCGATGGCGAGCAGCTTGGCGGCGCGCTCGTCCTTCGGCGTGCGCGCCAGGTCGACGCGCATGCGGCGGAGCTCCAGGTGCGGATCGGTGATGTCGGCCGTGAGGCCGGCCAGGCCCGCCGCGGCCTCCGCGTTCTGCGGATCGCGGTCCAGCACCTCGGCGAAGGCCGCGAGGGCCTCCTCCGGGTCGCGCAGCCGCTGCTGCGAGATGCGGGCGATCTCGAGCCAGCGCTCCTCGCGCGGTTGCTCCTTGGGCGCGTGCTCGATCCACTGCCGCAGGCGGTCGCGCAGATCGCGCCACTCCTCGCGCTTGCGGTGCCACTCGATCATGACCTCGAGCGAGGGGATGGCGTCGGGCTTCAGCCCCAGGATGCGCCGGTGGACGTCGATGGCGCGCGGCGGGGCGTTGAGCTTGTCCTCGTAGATCTTGGCGATGCGGCGGAAGAGCCCGAGGGTCTGGTCGCCGCCGAGGTTGCGCGCCGCGGCCAGGCGGAAGGTCTGGGCCAGGCGCTCCCAGCGCCCGGTGGCCTCCGCCAGCCCCTCGAGGATCTCGGGGAGGTCGGCGTCGACCGGGTTGAGCACGAAGGCCTCGGCGTACAGCTCGAAGGCTCGCTCCCGGTCCTTCAGCTTGTCCTCGTAGAGCGCGGCGGTGCGCTTGAGGTCGCCGGGCATGGCGGCCTCGCCGGCGGCGCGCTGCGTCGCCTCGACCAGCGGCAGCACCCGCGCCCACGCGTCGAGCTCCCCGGCGGTCTTGAGCACCTCGTCGAGGATGCCCGGCATCAGCGGGTCGAGCCGGTAGATCGCCACCAGCTGGTCGAGGGCGGCGGTCGGGTCCTTCAGGCGGTCACGGCGGATGTCGTGACGCGCGCGGGCGATGTCGATGCGGTCGGCCACCGACGGCAGCTGGTCCCAGAGCTCGCCGTAGACCGCGTCGAGCTGGCGCCACAGCCCCTGCTTCTCGGCAAGGCGGTGCAGCTCCTTGCGCGCCGATTGGTCGGCGGGGTCGAGGTCGAGCAGGCGCCGCTGCTCCTGGAACGCCCGCTCGGCGCTCTTGAGCTTCTGCTCGCAGATCGAGGCGCGCTCGCGCAGCACGAGCTGGCGCGACTGCGTCGACGACGCCGACTGGGCCTGCGACTCGAGCACCGCGAGGTAGTCCTCGTGGCGGCCGGTGGCCTGCGCCAGCTTCTCGAGCGCCGGCAGCACGTCGCCGTGGGCGCCCGGCTGCAGGCCGACGGCCTGCAGCGCCAGGTAGGCGCGCGCCGGATCGTCCAGCTTCTCCTCGCACAGGCGGGCCAGGGCCCGGAGGTGCTGGAGGCGCGGCGGACCTTCGGCAGCGGCCGCGAGGCGCACGTAGATGCCGGCGAGGTCGGGCCAGGCCTTGGCCCCCTCGGCCTCCTTCACCACCTCGGCGAGCGTCTTCGCGTCGCCGTTGCCGAGCCACAGCACGCGGGCCGCCCAGAAGAAGCGGCCGAGGGCGTCGCCCTTGCCGAGGAGGCCGACCACCTGCCGCAGCAGCGCGATGCGGGAGCCGACGTCCTCCTTCAGCCCGCTCGCCACCTCCAGGGCCACCTGCGCCTGGCCCACGTCGCCGTCCAGGCAGAGGCGGATGAGGGCCTCCAGCGCCGGCCCCGCGACCGGGTTCCAGCGCAGGATGCGCTCGTAGCTGCCGAGGGCCGCGAGGCGTCCGCCCTCGGCCTCCCACAGCCCCGCGATGCGCCGCGCCAGGTCGATCTGGGTGTCCCGCTCGGGGGCGGTGCGGAGCTGGATCTCGAGCGTCGCGATGAGGTCGCGGGCGCGCCTCTGGGTCTCGAAGTGCTTGGCCAGGGCCTGCAGGGCCTCGAGGTCGGCGGGCGCGTAGTCGAGCACGCGGAACCACCCGTCGATGGAGCGGCCCGGATCGGCGATGTTCTGGTCGAGGTTCTGGGCCGCGAGGCGCGACAGGGACAGCGCCTTCTCGTCGTCGGGCGCGATCCAGATCTGGCGCGTGACGGCCGAGTCGAGGGCCTCGAAGTTGCCGCGGCGCCGGTGCAGCGCGATCAGCTCCTCGCGCGTCGGGATGTCGGTGGGGTTGAGGGAGAGGACCTCCTTCCAGCACTTCTCGGCGCGGCCGTCGTCGCCCAGGCGGTGGGCGAAGTGGTCGCCGAGGCGCCGCAGCAGCTCGATGCGCTCGCTCGGCGCCTTGGTGAGGGCGAGCTGCCCCTCCAGGCCGCGGGCCACGCCGGCGAGGTCGCCGACCTGCTCGTCGAGGTCGGTGATCGCGCGGTAGGCCTGCAGGTCGGCCTGCCCGAGGCCGATGCGGCGCTCCCACAGCTCGATGGCCTTGGCCGGGCTGTCGAGCTGCTTCTCGGCGAGGGTGGCGGCGCGCGCGAGGAAGTCGGCGCGCGCGGTGTCGTCGGCGGCGGCGTCGGCGCGCTCGACGAAGAACTGCAAGAGGGCGTCGTGCCGGCCGGTGCGGGTGAGGTACTCCTCCTTGGCCTGCAGCGCGTCCTTGTCCGCGGGATCGAGCTCGAGCACGCGCTCGTAGGCCTGCAGCGCCTGGTCGAGGCGGTTCGCCTGCCAGAAGGCGTCGGCCACCAGCCGGCGGAAGTCGAGCACGACCACCGGCGGCAGCCGGTCGAGCGGCCGAGCGCCCAGGAGCTCGAGCGCGCTCCAGTCCTGCCGGCGCGCGAGCACCCGCGCCAGCGACAGCAGCGCGATGGGGTCGTCGCCGCGCGCCTCGAGCAGCTCCTCGAGGATGAGCGCCGCCTTCTCCTGGTCGCGCAGGCCGGTGAGGTAGACCTCGGCCACCTCGCGCAAGGCCACGATGCGGTCGGCCCCGCCGAGCCTCATGGCGCGCTCGCCGAGGAACTCCGCGAGCGCGTCCCAGCGGCCCGCGCCGCGGTACGCGTGCGTCAGCTCCTGGTAGGTGATG
>JACRCY010000221.1 GCA_016218785.1 Deltaproteobacteria bacterium | reverse complement strand
CGTCGCGCACGCTGCGTGCCGGCTGTGGGCCGCGCCGGTGGGCGCAGTGACGCCGGCGCCGACGACCACCCCGCTGCCTATGTGGGCCTGGGCGCGCCAACTGCGAAAAAGTTGGGCCGCGGAGTCACTGAGCGATCGTGGTGGACCCCCGGCCGTCCTTGACCCCCGTCGCCCCGGCGTGCTACCCGATCACGCCATGTCGAGCGAAGCCGCGATCGGGGTCATCGGCGGGAGCGGGCTCTACCAGATCGAGGGCCTGACCGACGTGGAGTGGGTTCCCGTGAGCACGCCGTTCGGCGCGCCCGCGGACCAGCTCTGCACCGGGCGCCTCGGCGCCGTCCGCATGGTCTTCCTGCCACGCCACGGCCGCGGCCACCGCACGCCGCCGCACCAGATCAACTACCGCGCTAACATCCACGCCCTCAAGCAGCTCGGCGTGGAGTGGGTCATCTCGGTGTCGGCGGTGGGCTCGATGCGCGAGGACATCCACCCCGGCGACATCGTGCTCGTGGACCAGTTCGTGGACCGCACCCGGCAGCGGGCGAGCACCTTCTTCCAGGACGGCGTGGCGGGCCACGTCCAGTTCGCCGATCCGATCTGCGCGCGCCTCGCCGACGTCGTGCACCAGGCGGCGCTGACGGCGGGCGCCCGCGTCCACCGCGGCGGCACCTACGTCTGCATGGAGGGGCCGCAGTTCTCGACGCGCGCCGAGTCGCGCCTCTACCGCGGCTGGGGGGTGGACGTCATCGGCATGACCAACCTCCCCGAGGCCAAGCTCGCCCGCGAGGCGGAGCTCTGCTACGCGACCATCGCGCTCGCGACCGACTACGACTGCTGGCACGAGTCGGCCGAGGACGTGAGCGTCGAGGCGGTGGTGGCGATCATCAAGAAGAACGTGGCGCTGGCCAAGGCCATCATCCGCGAGGCGGCGACGAAGGTGCCGCGCGAGCGCGCCTGTCCCTGCGTCACCGCGGCGCAGCACGCCCTCATCACGGACCCCGCCGCGCTCACGCCCGAGGTGCGGGCGCGCCTCGAGCTGCTCATCGGCAAGTACCTGCGCAAGGAGTGACGCCATGGCCGACGTCGAGTTGCTGATCGTCGGATCCGTCGCCCTCGACACGGTCGAGACGCGCTGGGGCAGGCACGAGCGGATCCTGGGCGGATCGGCCTCGTTCGCCGGGGCCGCGTCCGCCTTCTTCACGCGCCCAGAGATCTGCGCCGTCATCGGCGAGGACTTCCCCGAGGCGCACCTGGACTTCCTGCGCAGCCGCGGCGTGGGCCTGGGCGGCCTCGAGCGGGCCGCGGGCAAGACCTTCTTCTGGAACGGACGCTACGCGCCCGATTTCAAGAGCCGCGAGACCCTGGAGACGCAGCTCAACGTCTTCGCGGACTTCCGGCCGAGGCTGCCGCCACCCCTCCGCAAGCCACGCTTCCTGTTCCTCGGCAACATCCACCCGAGCCTGCAGCTCGAGGTGCTGTCGCAGGTCGAGCGGCCGCGGCTCACCGCCTGCGACACCATGAACCTGTGGATCTCGACGACTCCGAAGGAGCTGCGCGAGCTGCTTGCCCGCGTCGACGTCGTGCTGCTCAACGACGAGGAGGTGCTGCAGCTCTCGGGCGAGCACGACCTGCTGCGCGCGACGCGCGCGGTGCTCGCCATGGGCCCCGGCACCATCGTGGTGAAGCGCGGCGACGCCGGCGCGCTCCTGTTCCACGACGAGCGGCTCTTCGTGGCGCCGGCGTTCCCCCTGGACAAGGTGGTCGACCCGACGGGGGCCGGCGACTCCTTCGCCGGCGGCTTCATGGGCGCCCTGGCGGCCCTGGGCACGCTCGGCAACCCGGAGCTGCGGATGGCGATGATCGTCGGCAGCACCATCGCCTCCTTCGCGGTCGAGGACTTCAGCCTCGACCGTTTCCGCCGCCTCACCGTCGAGGAGATACAGGAGCGGTATGCCGCGTTCCGGGAGCTGACCGAGTTCCCGGACCTGGGCCACCTCCTCCCGGCCGGAGCGCGGTAGTGCGGAGCGCCGGAAGGCGCGAGCCGGCGTCCCCGCGTCGGGTGAGCGCCGCGTCCCCGGAGGGGACGCGGCGGCTCGCGGCGCGGCTCGGCCGGCTGGCCCGCCCGGGCGACGTGATCGCGCTCGTCGGCGAGCTGGGGGCCGGCAAGACCACGTTCGTCACCGGCCTGGCCGAGGGGCTCGGCGTGCCGCGCGAGACCCGCGTGCAGAGCCCGACCTTCACGCTGGTGAACGTGCACCAGGGGCGCCTGCCGCTCTACCACATCGACCTCTACCGCATCGCCGAGGCGACCGAGCTCGACGAGCTGGGGCTGCACGAGTACCTCGGGGGCGCGGGCTTGTGCGCCGTGGAGTGGTTCGACCGGTTTCCCGAGGTGGCGCCGGCTGGCTGCCTCGAGGTCGGCTTCGAGCTCGACGGGGAGCGGGGCCGCCGCCTGACGATCACGCCGCACGGGGCGGTGGCGGCGCAGCGCGCGCGCGAGTGGCTTGACGAACGGCGACGTCCGCGACAACCTGCGGAGGCGCACCGCCAGACGAAGGGCACGACGGGCGCGAGGAGGGCGCGATGAGGATCCTCTACGGGGTCACGGGCGAGGGGATGGGGCACGCCACGCGCAGCAAGGTCATCCTCACGCACCTCACCGGTCAGGGGCATGAGATCAAGATCGTGGTCTCGGGCCGGGCGCACGCGTACCTCAAGCGGCACTTCCCCGACGTGGAGGAGATCCACGGGCTGCACATCGCCTACGAGGACAACGCGGTCAAGCGCCGCCGCACCGCCTGGGAGCTGCTCAAGGAGCTGCCCGAGGGGGCGCGCCGCAACTTCGAGAAGTTCCTCGACATCTCGGACAGCTTCAAGCCCGAGGTCGTGATCTCGGACTTCGAGTCCTTCTCCTACTACTTCGGCAAGGAGAAGCGGCTGCCGGTCATCTCCATCGACAACATGCAGGTGCTGAACCGCTGCGACCTCGAGGTCGAGATCCCCAAGGCGGAGATGGCCGACTTCCGGATCGCGAAGAACGTGGTCAAGGCCAAGCTCCCCGGCTGCTTCCACTACCTCGTCACCAGCTTCTTCTTCCCCAAGGTGCGCAAGAAGAACACGTCGCTCTACCCGCCCATCCTGCGCGACGAGATCCTGGCGGCGAAGCCGGAGCCGGGCGAGCACATCCTGGTCTACCAGACCTCGACCTCCAACACCGAGCTGGTGCCGGTGCTGCAGTCGATGAAGGAGCACCGCTTCTACGTCTACGGCCTGCGGCGCGACGAGGACTGCGGCAACGTGCAGCTGCGGGACTTCAGCGAGACCAGGTTCGTCGACGACCTCGCGTCCTCGCGGGCAGTCCTGGCGGGCGGCGGCTTCTCGCTCATGGGCGAGGCCGTCTACCTGGGCAAGCCGATGTTCTCCGTGCCGGTGCAGCACCAGTTCGAGCAGGTCTTGAACGCGCTCTACCTCGAGAAGTACGGCTACGGCGAGTACCACCGCGGCCTCGAACCCGCCGCGATCAAGACGTTCCTCGGCAAGGTCGACGGCTACGCCAGGAACCTCGAGCGGCACCAGCAGGAAGGGAACCGCCTCATCTTCGCGGCGCTCGACCGGCTGGTCGTCGCGGCCGCCGCCGAGGGGAAGAAGGGGCGCTAGCGGAGGGCCGGAGCGCCCGCTACGCCTGCTTCTGGTCCAGGTCTTCCCAGTAGAAGACCGTGAACGCGAGGCAGTGGAATGCGGCGTCGCTCGACTGCGTGACGACCGTGTCGCTCACCTCGACGCCGGGCCGGGCGCGCAGCCACTCGGTGATGCGCTCGCCGAGGTTGGCGCGCTCCTGAGCCATCGTCGCCGAGAAGACCTTGACGCCGTTGAAGCGAGTCATCGGCCGTCCGCCCGTCATAGCCGCCTCCACCCTAGCCCGACTTTCGCACGATACGGCCTGTTCGGGCGCCGTTTTCTCTCGGAGACGGCTCGTTCGCTGCCATAGTTGAAGAAAGTGCCGGCATCCAGCGGGCAAGCTCGAAGGTCTTGACGGCTTTCCGTTGCCGCGCG
>JACRCY010000220.1 GCA_016218785.1 Deltaproteobacteria bacterium | reverse complement strand
TCGCGGCCCGGCTCGCGCGGCAGGGGCACCCCGTCGACGGCGCGGCCCTCGCCGCCCTGCTCGATGACCTGGTGGCGCGCGAGCGCCTCTTCTGCCCCCGCGCGTCGCGCTACGCCGTGACCGGGCGCGGGGGCCGGCCGGCCCCCCGAACTGCTCGGCCGCGACGACGTGCTCGGCGGGGAGGACGTCCTGACCGGCTTCGGCCGGGCGCTGGCGGTGCTCTTCGCGCGCTGAACGGGGGCGAGGGCGGGACTACACGGGGGTGGTCGTGGACTCGGAGGGGGCCTGGGCGCGGGCGGCGGCGCGGCGGGCGGCGGCGCGGCGGCGGCGCTCGTAGGCGCTGGTGGCCTCGCGGATGATGGCCGGGTGGTTGCGGAAGACGAAGCGGGCGGCGGCGCGCCCGCGGCCCCCCCGGGCCTGGAGCAGGGTCAGCAGGCGGTTGCGGTAGGCGAGCGCGCGGCGCTCCTCGGCCGAGGGGGGAACCGGCGCCGGCGGCCGGTCGCGAAGCTGCGCCGCGAGCTTGGGGGCCTCGTCGATGAGGGCCGCGTCGAAGCCGCCCAGGCCCTGGAGCTCCTTGCGGTGCGGCCGGGCCAGCGCCGCGTAGTCGACGAGTTCGCCCGCGAGCGCGTCGGCAGTGTCCGGATCGCCCTCGTGCGCGGTGGTCACGCGCGCGAGCTGCGCGTCCTTCGCGTCCTCCACGCCGTCGTCGAACAGCCACTCCAGGGACGCGGTCAGCTCGCCGAGCACGAAGCGCCCCCGGGGCAGGAGGTCCGCCGGCGCCTGGGGGTCGACGAGCAGCAGGTACTCGCTGTGCGCGTCCTCGGCCGCGCGCTGGAGTTCTCGGATCTCCTCCACCGTCTTCTTGGGCAGGTTCTTGCCGGCGCTCGCGAGCCCCGGCCGGAGCACCTTGCCGCTCTTGGCGTTCTTCGGGTCCCAGTACTTCGCCGCGAACGCCGCCACGTCGACGGCCTCGCCCTGCAGCACGTAGAGCGGCACGGTCGCCTTGAACTCGTCCGACGGCAGCGCCCAGGCCGCCTCGTCCCACCACTTCCTGGTGTCGTTCATGTTCGTTCCTCCGTGGTGCGCCGGGCGGCCCCACTGCCGCCCCGATGCACGGGACACGCGGGGGCCAGTATAGGCGGAGCCTCGCGCGCCCGGCAAGCACTCTCTCGCGGCCTCCTCGGACTCTCGCGCCTCTCGCGGACCCGAAGTCCCCGTCCTGGTCGCCGGAGGGGGGACGTCCTGCTCGGCCATCCCCCTGTCCTGGACGGCCTGGCCCCTGTCCTGGCCGCCACCTTCGCGTCCTGGTCACCGTGACACCCACCGCACCGTGGGCCTGCCGGCTGGGGGTGTCGTTGTCGGCGTGAGAAATCAACCAGTTATGCCCAGCTTCCGGCTGCGAACTGCCTGCCGGTCCGGCGTCCTGGAGGTTTTCCGACGCTGTCGGCGTGGGTGAGCGCGCCAGCCGGAACGCCTACTCGTGAGGCGCAATGGCTAGAGTCTTCCAGCCCAACTTCTTCGCACGCTGCGCAGATGTCTCCCGGGTTCAGGCGGCCGCCGCGAGCTGCTCCGGGAAGTACTCCTCACGCAGGCACACGGCTGCCGAGAGGAGTGCGAAGCATGATCGAGATGATCCGGCTATCGAAAACCCGCCCGCCCCGTCAACCCCCCCCGATGACTTGACAAACGCGCGCCGGCCAGCTATCCATGCGCCGCTTGGGAATAGCCGCGGTCCACTCGCGGTTGGGGCGTGTCGAGCACGACCCCTCCTGGGCTCCTGAAGAGGTGGCAATGACGCAAGCCAGGGAAGTAATGATCCGCGCCGTCGATCTGTCGAAGCACTACGGATCCACGCGGGCCGTCGACGGCATCAGCTTCGAGGTCTTCCGCAAGGAGGTGGTCGGCTTCCTCGGGCCGAACGGCGCCGGCAAGACGACCACGATGAAGATCCTCACCTGCTTCCTCGCGCCGACGAAGGGCGACGCCTTCGTCGGCGGACACTCGGTGTGGGAGCAGTCGCTCGAGATCCGGAAGATGCTCGGCTACCTGCCCGAGGACACGCCCCTCTACCGCGACAGGACGGTGCTCGAGTACCTCGAGTTCATCGCCGACGTCCGCGGCATCGAGCGGGACGCCCGCCGCGCCAAGATCAAGAACATGGTCGAGGTCTGCGGCCTCGGCACCGTGATCGGCCGGGTCGTCGGCGAGCTCTCCAAGGGCTTCCGGCAGCGCGTCGGTCTCGCGCAGGCCATGATCCACGACCCCGAGGTCCTGATCCTCGACGAGCCGACCTCGGGCCTCGACCCGAACCAGATCGCCGAGATCCGGGCGCTCATCAAGGAGCTGGGCAAGGAGAAGACGGTCATCCTCTCCACCCACATCCTACCCGAGGTCCAGAACACCTGCGGCCGCGTGGTGATCATCAACCAGGGCCGCCTGGTGGCGGACGGCGCGCCCGAGGAGCTGCAGGCGCGCCTCGAGGGCGCCCACTACCACGTGGTCGTCGAGAAGAGCGACGGCAACGCCGCGGCGCTGAAGGGCACGCTGCAGGGCATCACGGGCGTCAAGACGTGCAACCAGGTCGAGGCTCCCGAGCGCGAGGTCGCCTTCGCCATCGACACGGTCGGGCAGGCGGACCTCCGCCGCGAGCTGCGCCTCGCCGTCGAGCAAAACGGCGGCGGGCTCCTCGAGCTGCGGCGCGACGCGCTCTCCCTCGAGGACGTGTTCCGCAAGCTCACGGTCAGCGACGACGCAGTGGAGGCCCGCGCCCGGGCGGCGCAGGCCGAGAGCAAGCAAGGGGCGGCCGACAATGCGTAACACGATGACCATCGCGCGACGCGAGCTGACCACGTACTTCAACACGCCGGTCGCCTACGTCGTGGTACCGATCTTCCTCATCATGACCGGGGGGTGGCTCTTCGGCACCCTCTTCCTCCAGAACGAGGCGTCGCTGCGCGCCTTCTTCACGCCGTTCTGGGGCTCCATGACGCCCAACTTCTTCTCGGCCCCCTTCGCGCTGGCGATCTTCGCGCCGCTCGTGACCATGCGCCTGCTCGCCGAGGAGCAGCAGACCGGCACCCTCGAGGTGCTGATGACGCTCCCGGTGACCGACTGGAACGTGGTCCTGGGCAAGTTCCTCGCGGCGATCGGGCTGCTCTGCGTCGCCCTGCTGCTGACCGTCGCCTTCCCCATCACCATCAAGGCCATGGGCCCCTTGGACGGCGGGCCCGTGATCGGCGGCTACGTCGGCCTGCTGCTGCTCGGCTCGTTCTTCATGGCGGTCGGGCTGATGGCAAGCTCGTTCACGCGCAACCAGATCGTGGCGGCCCTCATCTCGCTGGCCATCTGCCTGTTCATCTACTTCATCGGCCAGTTCGTGCCGCTCCTGCCGGGCGCGCTGATCCCGTTCTTCGAGTACATCTCGATCAGCTACCACTTCGACAGCATCGCCCGCGGCGTCATCGACACCCGCGTGGTCATCTACTACGCGTCGCTCACCGCCGCCTGTCTCGTGATCACGCAGACGACGCTCGCCAGCCGGAGGTGGAGGTAGGCCATGGCCACGGGCGAATCGTCCAAGAAGCTCCGCGTCGGCTCCAACGCCGTCGTCTTCGCCGGGCTGGCCGTCGGCGTCCTGGTGCTGGCCAACTTCCTGTCGGTCATGCTCCCCCGCGGCCGGCTGGACCTGACCGGCGACAAGATCTACACGCTGTCGGACGCCTCCCGCCAGCTCGTCAGGAACCTGCCCGACCGCATGCAGGTGACGGCCTACATCACCGATCCCAAGGACCTGCCCGCGCCCGCGCGGCACCTCGAGCGCGTCGGCCGCTACGTCCGCGAGCTCCTCGACGAGTACGCCAAGGCCTCGGGCGGCAAGCTGGTGTGGGAGGCCGTCGACCCGGGCGCGGCCAAGGACGAGAAGAAGCGCAAGGAGATGGAGGAGGAGGCGCAGCGCGCCAAGGTGTCGAAGCTGACCCTGCGGGCGCTGTCCAAGGAGAAGCTGCAGCTGCAGTCGGCCTACCTCGGCATCAGCCTCCGTTACGGCGAGAACGTGGAGGCCCTGCCGCAGGTGATGACCGACGAGGGTCTCGAGTACCAGGTCTCGTCGCTCATCAAGAAGCTGGCCTTCAAGAAGAAGAAGGTGGCCTTCACCAAGGGGCACGGCGAGCCGGACTTCCAGCGCGGCGTCGCGGTGCTCAAGGAGGCGCTGTCGCGCGACTACGAGGTCACGCAGTTCGAGCTCAACGGCACGGCCGCGGTCCCCGACGACATCGACGCCCTGGTGGTCTACGGGCCGAGGCAGAAGTTCGACGAGAAGAGCCAGTTCGTGCTCGACCAGTGGCTCATGAAGGGGAGGCCGGCCGCCCTCTTCATCGACGGCATGGTGATGGAGCAGCCGCGCGGCCAGATGCCGCCCGGCATGTCGATGCCGAAGATGGCGCAGAAGAACGACGTCGGCCTGGGCGACCTGCTCGCGGCCTACGGCTTCAAGATCAACGACGACCTCGTCTTCGACCGCCAGAACTACTACGGCCCGGTCATGTACCAGGGGCGCATGGCGCTGGCGAACTTCCCGACCTTCCCGCTCGTGGGCCCCAAGGAGCTGCCGCCGCCGGAGTCCC
>JACRCY010000225.1 GCA_016218785.1 Deltaproteobacteria bacterium | reverse complement strand
GCAAGGAGATGCTGAAGGACATCGCCGTCCTCACCGGCGGCCAGGCCATCACCGAGGACCTCGGCCTGAAGCTCGAGAGCCTGCAGCTCAAGGACCTCGGCCGCGCCAAGCGTATCACCATCGACAAGGACAACACCACGATCGTCGACGGCGCCGGCAAGAAGGGCGAGATCGAGGGTCGCGTCAAGCAGATCCGCGCGCAGATCGAGGACACCACCTCGGACTACGACCGCGAGAAGCTGCAGGAGCGCCTGGCCAAGCTGGTCGGCGGCGTGGCGGTGGTCAAGGTCGGCGCCGCGACCGAGACCGAGATGAAGGAGAAGAAGGCCCGCGTCGAGGACGCCCTGCACGCGACCCGCGCGGCCGTCGAGGAGGGGATCGTCCCGGGCGGCGGCGTGGCCCTCATCCGCTGCATCCCGGTCCTCGAGAAGCTCGAGCTCAGCGCCGAGCAGAAGTTCGGCGTCGACATCGTGCGCCGCGCCGTGGAGGACCCCTGCCGCTGGATCGCCGAGAACGGCGGCATCGAGGGCTCCATCGTGGTGAACAAGATCAAGGACGGCAAGGGCGCGTTCGGCTACAACGCCCAGACGCAGGTCTACGAGGACCTGATCGACGCCGGCGTCATGGACCCGACCAAGGTCGTGCGCACGGCGCTCCAGAACGCCGCGTCGGTGGCGGGCCTTATGATCACCACCGAGGCGTGCATCGCCGAGAAGCCGAAGAAGGAAGCCGAGCGCGCCCCCAGGCCGCACGGCGGTGGCGGCATGGGCGGCATGGGGATGTAGCAACGGCCGTTCAAGGTTGAACGTTCAAGGTTGAACGTTCAAGGTTGAACGTTCAACCGCTGAGCCCCCTGGCCCCGGGTCGAGCGATCGGCCCGGGGCTTTTTTCCACCGCGACCTCGAGCCGCCGCTGCAGCGACTCGGCCAGCTCCCGGTAGCGTAGCGGGGTATCGGCGCCGAGGCGGCGCTCCTCGACGGCAAACCGCGCGGCGAGCTCGTCGCGCGCCACCGGCTCCAGCGCCGCCGTTGCCAGCGGGTACAGCATCCGGTCCTCCATCGCGATGTGCCGGCGCAGCAGCGCCGTGTAGAGCGAGGCGGCACCGATGACGTCGGCCGCCGCGAGCCGGCTGCCCTCCCCCAGCCGGGCCACGGCCGCCGCGAGCAGGCCCACGTAGGCGCGACCCCGGCGGTGGTCGTCGAGGGCCTCGCCGACCGGCACCTGCTCGTGACTCACGCCGCACTCGTCGAGGACCGCGACGAGCTGCCCCTCCTCGCGGGCGTGGTGCCAGCCGTCCGCGAAGGTGCGGACGAAGTCGACCGCGTCGAAGAAGAACCGCGAGTCGAGCGGTGCACCGTCGCGCAGGGCCTGGCACGCGCCGTCAATCGTCCCCAGGACCTGCTCGATGAGGCGGTGCTCCTGAGACAGCTGCTTGAGCGCGCCCGCGAGCCTCATGCGCGCACGAACGGCGTTCTGGTCACCGCGGCCATCCTTCATTGGATGCGCCGGGGCCTCGGAGCCGCTCGTGACGGCCGTCATGCCGGCCTGCGGCAATCGAACGGAGGACAGGCCTCGCGGCCGCGGCCCAAGGGGGCCCCCTGCCGCAGCGGGTCCTACGCCCGGGCGATCAGGTCCAGGGCGAAGCGGCCGACGACCTGCCCCCGCCTCCGGACCTCGACCAGGTAGCAGCCGTCGGACGGGATCCCGAAGGTCAGCGAGCCGTCGACCTCGCACGGCACCGAGATGAGCGCCCGCCCCTCGCGCGACAGGCTCACGCGGGCGTCGTTCACGGGCGCGCCGCGGCTCGTCAGCACCATGCGCGCGTCCACGCGCTCCACGGCCCGGTCCAGCGCCAGGGCCACCCCGAGGTCCCCCATGGAGGTGGAGAACTCGCAATACGTGGGCGCCGCGCCGGCCTCGCCGCGGACCACCGCGGCCCCGGCCACCGCCACGGGCGTCAGGTCGCCGCGCAGGAACTGGAGGGCGTCGCGAGACACGAGCAGCACGAGCCGCAGCAGGCCTCCCGCCGGCACCGGCTCGACGGCCTCCTGGCCCACGTCCCCGAGCGCCTGGGCCAGGATGCCCAGGGCATCCCGGCCGTGCTGGCTGCGGCCCAGGAGGGCCTCGACCGCACGGCGCTCCTGCCCCGTGGCCGTGCCCTCCGCGTACCGCAGGAGCGCCTCGTCCGCCGGCTCGTCGCCGGTGGGCGCGGGGATCCCGCGCCCCAGGCGGACCGCGTGGAGGCACTCACGGAGCTCCTGGTCCTCGATTTGCCGGGTCATCTGATCCGTCCTACGCGACCACGGCCACTACCTTCCGAGCGGCCTGCGATCAGCCGACCGACCACCACCCGGAGCTTCTCGCGCACCTTGTTCTTGCGGCTGTAGACGGTCGCCACCGTGATCCCCATTCTCCTAGCAATCATCGATGGTTCCATCTCCTGTTCAAAGTAGTACTCGAGGAAAAGACGGTCCCCCTCCGAGAGCTGTCCGATGGCGGCTTCGAGCAGACCTGCCTCCTCGTGGCGGTGCAGGTGGTCGAAGGGAGTCGGCGTGCCCGAGGGCACCTCGTGGGCCTGCCCGGTCGGATCGTCCATGGACGCGTGCTCGGGCTCGCGGCGCCTGAGCGCATCGATGGCCGTGTTGGTGGCGATGAGCCCCACCCAGCTCGAGAGGCGGTAGCCGCGGCCGGGGTCGAACATGCGCAGCTTGCGGTAGTCGTCCTTGACGATGTTCAGGCAGACCGCGCTGAGCAGATCCTCCAGGTCGGAGTCGCTGCTGCGCACGCCGTACCACCGGAGGGTGCGGCGCACGCAGGCCCGCATGAGCCGCTCGAAGCGCGCGTAGAACGCGGGCCAGGCCAGCGGCCTGCCGCGGACCACGGCCGTCACCAGCTGGCGGTCGTCCGCCCGCTCGAAGGGGTTGGCAGGGGGGGTCCCGTCCCAGTCCACGACTCGGATCTACCCCGACCGGTGGAGGGACACAAGGAGGAGTAGAGGGGCGACTAGCGCTTGGAGTACTGGAACCGCTTCCGCGCGCCGCGGATGGGCGGTAGCTACGGCACGCACTCGGAGGCGACTACCGCTTGGAGTACTGGAACCGCTTGCGGGCGCCGCGGATGGGCGGTAGCTACGGCACGCACTCGGAGGCGACTACCGCTTGGAGTACTGGAACCGCTTCCGCGCGCCGGGTTGGCCGTACTTCTTGCGTTCCTTGATGCGCGCGTCGCGGGTCAGGTACCCGGCCTTCTTGAGCGTGGGCCGGAACGTCTCGTTGATGCGGCACAGGCCGCGGCTGATGCCGTGCCGGATGGCGTCGGCCTGGCCGGCGAGGCCGCCGCCGCACACGTTGACGAAGATGTCGTACCGGCCGACCGTCTCGGTCAGCTCGAGCGGCTGGCGCACCACCATGCGCGACGTGGCCCGGCCGAAGTAGTCGTCGAGGGTGCGGTCGTTGATGGTGACCTGGCCGCTCCCCGGGCTCATCCAGACCCGGGCGATCGCCTGCTTGCGGCGACCAGTGGCGTAGAAGGCGTGGCTCATGTCCGGCATCGGGTGACCGTCCTACCTAGACCTGGAAAGCCTGAGGCTGCTGCGCCTCGTGCGGGTGCTCGGCTGCGGCGTAGACCTTGAGCTTGCGGTAGAGCTTGCGGCCGAGGGGCCCCTTCGGGAGCATCCCCCACACGGCCCGCTTCACCAGCTCCTCCGGGTGCTTCGCCAGCATCTGCTCGGCGGTCTTGGTCTTGAGGCCGCCGGGGAACAGGCTGTGGTCGCGGTACAGCTTGTCCGTGAGCTTCTTGCCCGTGAGGCGCACCTTGTGGGCGTTGATGACGATGACGAAGTCGCCCATGTCGACGTGCGGCGTGAACGTGGGCTTGTGCTTGCCGCGAAGGAGCTGGGCGATCTGCGTGGCCGCCCGGCCGAGGGTCTTGCCGTCGACGTCGACGACGTGCCAGGCACGCTCGACCTCGCCCTTCTTGGCGCTATAGGTCTTCCGGTTCTGCGTCATGGTAGAGGCGTCCTCGAAGCCCGGGCCTTTTACCCGATGGCCGGGCCCGTGTCAAGGGCAAACCGGCGAAACGAATGGGGACAGGCCCCCCTTGTTGTCCGGCCGGCCTGACCGAAATCTCCCGGGTGGCCATGAAGACGCTGGGCCTCATCCTCAAGCGCGGCAAACCGCGCGCCCTTAAGATCGCGCGCACCCTCGTGCCGTGGCTGCGCCGCCAGCGCGTGAAGGTCGTATCTCCGGCGGGACCGGGCTCCGCGGTCCCCGGCGTCACCTGCCTCCCGGCGGCCGAGGTCGCGCGCGCCGTCGACCTGCTGGTCGTGCTCGGCGGGGACGGCACGTTCCTGTATG
>JACRCY010000224.1 GCA_016218785.1 Deltaproteobacteria bacterium | reverse complement strand
GCTCGACGACAAGGAAGACCTGCGAGCGGAAGCGCTGCACGAAGAAGGGCTTGAGCGCGGCGCGTAGCGGGTCTTCGCCGCCGAAGCCGACGTGCACCATGTGGTACCCCTGCCCCACGTGCTCGTCGACCACGGCGCGGAGCAGGTCCTCGAGCACGCCCGGGTCGCGGTCGGGGACGGCCACGCGCGTGGCGGTGAGCGAGCGGAACGACTCCCCGGCCGCCGGCAAGGGCGCCGCGTCGCGCAGCACCAGCGAGGCCGCGCGGTAGGCGGCGCGCAGCGCCCGGCCGCCGAGGCTGTATCCGAGCAGCGTCGTGCGGCGCACCGGTGACGCGTCCCAGGCCGCCAGCACCCCCACCAGCCGACCGGCCCGCTCCGCGACGAAGTAGCGGTCGAGTCCCAGGCCGGGCACGCGCTCGGCGTCGCGTGCCAGGCGCTCCGCCGTGACGCGCGGCGCGAACAGGCGCCCGGTACCCGCGCGCTCCAGGAGCGCCGCCATCGGCTCGAGATCGGCCGCGCTCGCCCGTCGCACCCGGCCCCGGCGCGGCCGGCCGACCCGGCGGAGCAGCAACAGGTTCGCGACCTCGAAGCGGCACAGGGTCCGGTGCACGTACCGTGGCACGCTCCGCTCGGGTCCCGCGATGCCCTCGGCCGGCACGTTTCCTTCCTTCACCAGGACAAACGCCACGCGGCGATCCGCCGGGAGGCGCGCGATGAACTCGGGGATGACGCGCATGCCGAGCCCGCTGCTGCGGTGGTCGGGCAGCACCCGCAGGTCGCCGCCGTACACGTACGGGCCCCAGCCGTCGCCGAGCCAGCCGGTGACCGTGCCGCACATGCCGTAGCCCACGAGGCGGCCGTCGACGTGGACCCCGAGGTAGTCGTGCTCGTCGAACACAGCGTCGGGCCACGCGAAGAAGTCGGGCGACCGGTCGAAGTAGAAGGTGAAGTTGGCCTGGATGGGGCAGGCGTGGTTGATTTCGAGGAGCTGCGCGCCGTGGTCCCGTCCCAGCGGGCGCACCGTCACCACCTCCGGCGGCGTCCCGTCCTCCCGCGCGCCCATCAGGCCTCCTCGTGCGCGGTATCGATGCGCGCCGGGACCACGCCGTAGAACGGGAAGCGGTCGCGCGCGACGAGCCGCTCGCCGAGCGGCCGGTCGATGCGGATCTTGCCCGCCAGGTCCGCCGGCAGCGGCCGGTCGACGTGGATGAAGCGCCACACCAGGCGCGCCGGGGTGGCCATGCGCGCGTAGAGGAGCCGCATCGCCTGCTCGAAGCGGAGCTGCGGCAGCCAGTCGGCCAGGTTGGAGAGGTGCGCCTTGTTGAAGGCGCCCCGCGGCGCGCGCTCGAGGAAGACGAGGAGGTCCTCCGCGAGGCAGGCGAGCCCGTCGGCGCGCGCTCGCACCGCGGCGAAGCCGTGGCTCGTGAGGTACTCGGGGACGCTGTCGAGCGACTGCACGCGCCCGAGGGCCGTGAGCTGCAGGAGGTGGTTCTGACGGGCGGGCGTGGCCGTGCAGAGCGCGCGGAAGCGGTCGAAGAACTGGTCGCCGAGCGACTGCTCCGACGAGCGGAACTGCAGGCTGCGCGGGTCGATTCCGCGGCGGGCGTAGACGCGCGGGTGGAACGCGAGGCGGAAGATGGCGCGGTACTTCGGGTGGTCGAAGGTCCGCTCGAAGCAGGCGCGCTGCTCCGGCAGCGAGTCGCACTCGAAGAGCGGCTCGAAGAGCCGGAAGCCGACCAGCGGCTTCACCAGCAGCATCAGCCAGCGGATGTAGCGCTCGTAGCGCCCCGCCCAGATGGCGCCCCGCACCGCCTCCTCCTCGTGCCACTCCCAGAAGAGGCGCGCGTCGGGCGGCAGCGCCGGCAGCACGTCGCGCAGCCAGCGCCGCCGGGACCGCCGCGACGCCGGCATGAAGCCGAGGAAGCGCACCGCCTCCTCGCGGTCGAGGCGCCGGACCGCCGCCGCCTTGAGCCGCGTCAGGTGGAGCTGGCGCGGGTCGACGTCGACGGCGATCACGGACTCGGCCCCCAGCGCCAGCAGCGACAGCGGCATGTCGCCGGCGCTCGCGACCGAGAGCACACGGTCCTGGCTGCCGTAGGCCCCCAGCGCCAGCGCGGCCGCCTCGGTGCGCTCGTCTTCCTGCGACAGGCCGAAGTTGTAGAGGTGCGTCATCGCTCCTCCCGCGCGTAGCCGCCGAGCTTGAAGCCCCCCTCGCCGAGGGTCTCGAAGAAACCGTGCCGCTCGCCAAGCGCGTCGAGGACGTCGAGGCTGCGGCCGTCGATGGGGCCCACCAGCCGGAGGCTCGCCGCCGCCGCGGGCTCCAGCCCCAGCAGCATCGCCTCCGCCGCGCAGCTGAAGGCGGTCCCCGGCTGGAGGTGCGAGGCGATCACGAAGCCGGGCGCGCCCGGCACCGCCACGGCCCCGGCGAACGGCACGATGGTCACGCCCGCCAGCCGCCGGACGTCGTCGGCGACCGCGCTCGGCACCGAGATGTCGGCGATGATGGTGCGCCGCTCCGGGTCGAGGTGGTGGGGGTAGACGAGCGGCTCGTTGGTGTTGGTGGCGATGGCGATGACGTCGGCCTCGCGCAGCGCCGCGACCTCGGTGGCGAGGGTGACCTCGACCTCGGGGCGCTCGGCCCGGACCCGGTCGCGCAGCGACTCGAGCCGCGCGCCCCCTTTGCCGACGAGCACGACACGCCCGAAGCCGCCCGGGCCGAGCACCAGGCGGCGCAGCAGCCCCCCGCCGATGTTGCCGGTGGCGCCGAGCAGCGCGAGGCGAGTGCCGGGTGCGCCGGGATCGATGCCGGCCGCGCGGCAGGCCCGCAGCACGCGACGGACGCCCACCACGACGGCGAAGGTGTTGCCCGAGGTGACGCGCACGCCCGGCGGCGGCATGACCGCGGTGCCGTCGGCGGTGAGGATGCTGGTGTAGCCGCCCAGCGCCACGACCTGGCACCCGAGGCGCCCGGCCCGATCGACGGCCTCCTGGATCCGCTCGGCCTCCTTCCGCCGCTGGCCGGCGCGGTGCAAGCTCTCCAGCATGGCCGCGTCGGCGGTCACCGCCACCGACGTGAAGTGCACGCGCCCGCCGAAGAGGTGCTCCGCGAACGCCACGATGGGCTTCATCTCGGAGAGCGCGACCAGCCGCTGGAAGAGCGCGCGCCGCGCCGTGCGGGAGAGGCGGCCGAGGCTCGGCGCCACCATCACCAGCTCGCGCTCGGGCAGCATGAAGTGGTTGACGAAGGCTACCCGGACGGCGCCCGCGGCCGCCGGCTGGAGGCGGGCGGAGAGCCGCGGCACGGGCGTCTCGTCGGGCGCTTCGTAGTCGAGCCCCTGCTCGTCGTCGATCAGGAAGCCGAGCAGCTCGGCCGAGTCGCGGGCCTGCACGGCGGCGCAGAAGGCCTCCAGCCCGGCGGTGAGGGCCGCCACCGCCTCCTCGGGGACCCAGGCGCTGGGCTCGACCCGCAGCGTGTCGGGCGCCGAGATGGTCGGCAGCAGCCGGACGCCGTGGCGGTTGAGCAGGTACGCCGCGGCGAGCGCCCCGAGCAGCTCGCGGTCCGTGAGCACCCGCAGCACGAAGTCGTCGCCCAAGCCCTCGGTCTCGAGCTCGATCCCGAGCATCAGGCCGCGCCCCCGGATGGCGCGGATCACGTCGGGGTAGCGCACGCGCACCGCCTCGAGCGCGTCGCGCAGGGCGGTGCCGCGGGCGCGGGCCCGGCCGGGCACGTCGTCCCGCTCGATGACCTCGAGGACGCGCTTCGCCACGGCGCAGGAGAAGGCGTCGCCCGCGAAGGTGGACACGAAGAGCTCGTCGAAGCGCTCCACGTAGCGGCGCCGATCGACGAGCAGCGCGGCGACCTTGGCGACGCCGCCGCCCAGCGCCTTGGAGAAGAGGTAGTAGTCGCCCGCCACGCCCGCCGAGGCCAGGAAGTCGCCGCTGCGGCCGAGCCCCGCCTGGATCTCGTCGATGATCAGCGGGAAGTCGTGCCCCAGCAGCCGCCGCAGCAGCTCGCGGGAGACCTCGGTGACGCCCCCCTCGCCCTGGATCGGCTCAGCCAGCGCCGCGACGATGCGCGAGAAACGCACCGTCCCGGGCACCACCTGATTCCCCTCGCGGCACAGGATCGTGAGCGGCAGCGTCTCGCGCTCGAGGACGGCGCCGAGGTCGCCGCTGCCGTCGGGCGGGATGAAGACCGCCTCCAGGCCCATCATCGGCTGGAACGGGCTCCGCGACTTCTGGCCCGACAGCGCCGCCCGCGCGCCGAGGGTGTGCCCGTGGAAGCCGCCCCGGAGCGCCAGCACCTTCGGCGTCGCGCCCCGCAGCAACGCCTCGTCGTGCGCCAGGATGGCGGCGACGCGCTGCGGGTGGGTGGCGCCGAAGAGCTGCCGCTGCTCGCGGCACAGCGCGCGGAAGCGCTCGTCGCGCTCCAGGACCGCGTGCGCGAGCGCCATCTCCACGGCCTCGGCCCCCGTCGACGCGAAGCGCACCACGGTGTGGCCGCCGCCGTGCCGCGTCACCGCGCGGCCGAGGGCGTGCGCCAGCTCCCCTTCGTGCAGCCGCGCCGAGCCCTGGTCGAGGAGGAAGACCCCCTCCCCCGCCACGAAGTCGGCAGCGGCCCGGACGACGTCGGGGTGGCGGTGCCCGAGGAGGTTGCCGCCGAAGCCGCCGACGAAATCCCACACCGCCGCCTCGCGTCCCTGCTGGCGGTGGAAGAGCCGGTCGCCGAGGCCGCGCTCGTAGTGCTTGTCGAGCTTGAGCAGGCGCATGACCTCGCCGCGCCGCGGGCTCGTGAGCCGCACGTAGCGGGTGCGCGAGAAGCGCTCGCGCTCGAAGTGGACGAGGCCGGGGCGCTTCAGCACCGGGCCGGTGAGCTGCTCCAGGAGGTGGCGGTGGGCGCGGTGGACGGCGACCCGGTCGCAGGTCCCCTTGCCCGTGCGCGGGACGTCGGCGGCGACGCAGGCCAAGCGCACGACCGTCAGGTGGCGGAACTCGAACTCCTCCAGCTCGGCGCGCAGCTCCTCCGTGCGCGCCTCGATCAGCGACTCGACGCGGTCGAGCACGGTGCGGCGGGTCACGGCCAGCGGCGAGCGGCTCACGCCGGGGACGTCGGGCCGCAGGAAGACCAGCGCCGCCAGCCCCGGCTCCTCCCGCAGGGGGAAGCACTCCACGTGCTCGACGGGGTCGCCCAAGGCCGCGTACCAGCCGGCCACCCGGACCAGCGGCACCTTGACGCCGAAGCCGTCCTTGACGAAGTCGCGCCCCTCGCGCCCGACGAAGCGCAGACCGTCGGCGCGGTCGGTGAGGAGGTCGCCGGTGGCGATCCATTCTCCCAGGCGCGCCTCCCCTTCGCCTTCGTCGGCGAGGTAGCCGGCGCAGGCGAAGGGCGACGACACGTGCATGCGGTAGAGGTCGCCCCCCTCGCCGGCGCGCTCGAGGCCGATGCGCACGCCCGGGAGCGGCTCGCCCAGCCAGTGCGGCGCGCGCCCGTCGCGGTCCCCGAGGAGCGTGGTCGTCACCTGCATGGTCTCGGTGGTGCCGAAGGCGTTGGCGAGCCTCGTGCCCACCGCGACCTCGAGCTTGCGGGCGGTGTCGGAGTCGAACGGGGCGCCGAGCGAGACCGCGGTGCGGAGGTCCCGCAGGCAGGTCTCCTTCAGCTCCGGGAAGACGCGCGCCAGCTCGAGCAGGGCACGGTAGACCGCCGGCCCGCCGGTGACGTGCTCGGGACGCATGGTCAGGAGCAGCGCGCGCACCCGCTCGGGGCGCTCGAGGAACCACTCGGGCGTGACCAGGAGGATGGGCCGCCGCGTCCAGACGGCGTTCCAGAAGGCGCGCACGCCCATCGAGTGCGCGAAGAGGAGGCACAGGCCGCGCCCGCCCAGCGCCGCGGGCCGGCAGAGGCCGGCCGCCTCCCAGGCGGCGCAGCTGCGGAGCAGCGCCCCCTCGCGGTAGCGCACCAGCTTGGCGCGGCCGCTCGTACCCGAGGTCGTGAGGAGCAGGCACTCGCGGTCCGCGCCGCCGCGCTCCAGGCAGCGCGCGACGCGCGGATCGCCCGCCTCCGGGCTCGCGGCGTGCGCCCGCGTGCAGCGGTCGAGCGTCCGCAGGTCATCGAGGAGGCAGTGGCAGGGGAGCCCGACCTCGCGCGCGGCCGCCTCGAGGCCGGCGAGCAGCGCCTGGTCGGCCTCGTTGCGGCCGAGGTCGCGCACCTCGACGCGGCTCCAGATGACCGCCCGCGCGCCCGCGCGCCGCAGCCACGCGGCGAAGCGGTCGGTCTCGAGGTACATGGGCAGCAGCACGCGCAGGCCGGCGGCGGTCAGCGCCGCGTAGACCACCGCGCACAGCGCCTCGCTCGTGCGCGGCAGCCGGACCAGCGCCACGGTGTCGCCGGGCCCCAGGCCGCGCGCGGCGAGGTCGTCCGCGAGGTCGAGCACGGCGTGGCGCAGCTGCCGCAGGGCGATGTCGAGCGCGCCCCCCTCGTGGCACCCGAGCACCACCGGCACGTCGTCTGGCTCGCCGGCCGGGCCGCCGAAGATCAGGTCGGCCAGGCTCCGGAACCGCGGCGCGGCCGGGGCCGCGATGGGCGAGGCGATGATCCGCTCGAATGTCGGCGACGGCGCGGGATCGGACACGGGTCCGACCATTGTACCCGAGTGGCGCCCTGACGGATCGCCCCGTGGGCGACGCCGGCCGCGACGAGCCGACCGGCGCTCAGTGCCCGCCTGCCAGCCCCGCAGGGCGCCCCGCCTCAGCGGTGCCCGAGCTCCCAGTCGCGGCGCCGCGCGCGCGCCTGGACCTCCGGCGACTCAACCACGGCCATGCCCAGGAGCCGCAGCCCCTCGAGGAAGTGCTCGACGCCGACTCGCCGCAGTTCGTGGCTGGCGGCCCCGACGTCGGGGTAACCGCGCCCCGCGGCGTCCGGCGCCACCCGCCCCCAGTTGGCGAACAGCCGCCCCCAGTCGCTGTCGAGGGCCGCCGCGACGCGCCGCTTGCCGTAGACCGGGTACCAGAACATGTCGTGGTACGCGACCGACGCGATGTAGGACCAGGGCGCGAGCCACGTCTTGAGCGACCACTCGAGCGGCTTCTTGAGCGGGCCCCAGTAGATGCGGTGCTGGTTGCGCGCGGCGAACGTCATCTCCTTGAACGGCCCGTCGAAGTGCCAGTTCTCCTCGGCCGCGGCCGCGTCGCCCACGATCTCGATCTCGCGCGGGTCGCCGCACCCCAGGGCCCGCTCGTGCGCCAGCCGGATGAACTTGAGCGACAGGGGGTCGAGGCCCATGAGCTTCGCCGCGACGGCGTCGATGGCCACCTGGTCGGCGGAGGCGAGCAGCACGTTCTTCACGTGCGGCGTCATGCAGCGCGGGCCCGGGCCGTCGCCGGCGAAGGTGCCGTCCATCACCGCGAACACGCCGCGGTGGATCTTCTTCTGGATCATCAGGAGGTCCACGAGCGTCTCGTGGATCACCGGGTGGGTCCAGTGCCGGTGCTCGTTGAGCAGGCCGCCGAAGGCGTTCTTCATCGCGCCCGTGGTGGTAGTGAAGATGTGGGTCTTCACCGTCGGCAGGTGCACGATGTTCTCGCCGATGAAGCGCTTGGGGATCGAGAACCCCTTCGGGAAGACCTGGCCCAGCACCAGGAAGTCGCGCGCGAGGTCGCCGACCGCGTCGCGGATGTCGATCCACTCCTCCCCCTCGTAGAGGTGCACGTTGCGCAGGCCGTGCGCCTGCACCACGTCGATCTGCTTGTTCTCGCGCTCGCCCAGGTGGGCGTCGATGACCACGGTGCGGTTGTGGCACGCGTGGATGAGGTCCTTCTTGTAGCCGTCGCGCTCCATGGCGCGCACCACGCCCTCGAGCTGCCACGGCGTGGTCGACGAGGCCGGGAAGAAGAAGTGCCACGAGATGTTGACCTTGAGCGCGGTGTCCGCGTCCTTGGCGACCACCTCCTGGTAGCCGGCCAGGTTCATCAGCCGGTGGTAGTCCTCGAGCACGGTGCGGGGGGACGTGCGCAGGATCGCGACCCTGGACCTGGTCATGGGCTCCTCTCGGCGGCGGAAGCCGGCGGCTCCGCACCGCGGCCGCGACCACCCACCGGAAACGTGCCCCGTCCCGGCTCGAGCGTCAAGGAGGGCATGGGCGTGCCGCCGTGGGGGGAGGATCGAGCCTCCGGGGCCATCCCGGCCCGAACTTGCGCGGGAGACAGCTTGTTTGGGGGATGGCTCGACCCATCCCGGTCCGAACTTGCGAGAGACAACTTGTCGGGGGGATGGCTTGGCCTGGCTTGCCCTCCTCCGACCCGACTGCGTGGGACCGCGCCGGGTGCGCAGTCGTGGCTTGCCAGCCTGGATCTGATACGGGTACCTTCGTCACATGCGGCCGTCAGCGCCCACCAAGCCCGTGGCCGGCAAGAGCAAGCTCCGGAGAGGCCGCCGATTCAGGGCCGGCCGGGCAATCCGATCTCGACTCCCGGGCGCAGATGGGCCCCACTCGCGGACCTTCGTGAGCGACCCGGGGTGGGAACCCGCAGGATACTTCGAGGCGCGTGACGGGAGCCACCCACTCACACTCGAGGACGTGACCAACCGGGTGGTGTGCGGCGACGCGGTCTGCGTGCTGCGCCGGCTGCCGGCCGAATGGTGCCCCTGCGCGATCACCAGCCCGCCCTACTGGAACACGGTCGACTACGGCATCCCGGGGCAGATCGGGCCGAGCAGCTACGAGCAGTACCTCAGCGACCTTGACTCGATCTGGGGTGAGGTCGGGCGGGCGCTGCTGCCGAACGGCAAGCTCTGCCTCAACGTCCCCATCCTGCCCCTCACGAAGGCCGTCTCGGCGCCGGCGTTCGGCAGGACGCACACGCGCGTGCTCGCGGACCTCTACTCCGACATGAAGGGACGCATCGAGCGCCACACCCCGCTGCGGCTCTACAGTCTGTACGTCTGGGAGAAACAGACGACCGAGAAGATGTTCGGCTCGTATCCGTTCCCGCCCAACCTCTACGAGCGCAACTACGTCGAGTTCGTCGCCGTGTTCGTCAAGCCGGGGGCCCCCAGGAAGGTGCCCCCGAGGGTCAAGGCGGCGTCGAGGATCTCGCAGCAGGACTGGATGGACCTCACCCGCCAGGTCTGGTGGATGTACCCGGAGAACATCCCGAGGCTCCAGGGCCACCCGGCGCCCTTCCCCGAAGCGCTGCCCAACCGGCTGATCGCCATGTACACGTTCCGCGCGGTGCCCGAGGCGGGCTTCCCGGGTGACGTCGTGCTCGACCCGCTGTGCGGGTCGGGAACCACGTGCGTCGCCGCGCGTCGGTTGGGCAGGCGCTTCGTGGGCATCGAGCTGAACCCGGACTTCTGCTCCTACGCCGAGCGACGTGTCGCCGGGACGCCGATCGCGCCGGCGGTCATGAGCGGCAAGCGTCCGGACGAGCGCAGGGCCGGGCCACGGTGACGGCGGACTGGTGCGGTGAGCCGATTAGCCGGATCTCGCGGGTGCCCGCCGCATCGCGCTCGTGCCCCTCGACGTAGGCGTTGAGGTGGAGGGGCCCCGCGATGCCCCGGGGCATGGTCACGGTCCACTGCGCCCGACCGGCGACGACCCGGACGCGGGCCTCGGACACCACCTTGTCGTTGGCCCGCGTGTTCGTCTCGTTCATCTGCCGCTCGGTCGGCGTCCGCGTGGCCGTGGCGAGTGCGCCCGGCAGCATGCGGTCGCGCGGGATGGTGAGCGAGACGTGGGCGAGGCCGCTCGCCACGGGTGCGCGCAGGGCCACGACGACCGCCTCCCCGGGCCGGGCCGAGCGCTGCGCCTCCACCGTGACCTCGGCGGGGACGATGCCGTTGCGGAGCGCCGGATCGCCGAGGAGGTTGTAGAGCATGAGCTGGTCGCCCCGCTGCGCCGCGCGCGCCGGACCCCCGAGGTGCGCGGCGGCCATGAGGTCGAGGAGCAGCCGGAAGCCGGCCGGCTGGTCCCCGGCGAGGCCGCGCTTCGCCTGCGCCAGCGCGTCGCCGATGGTCGCCACGCGCTGCGTGACCAGCGCCTCGCTCAGGTAGCCCGCGAGCACGCCGTTGGCGTAGGGCTGCGAGACGCGGCTCGCGCCGATGAACGCGACCGGTCCTCCAGGCGAGGTCACGAGCCGCTCGCCGATCGCCGGGCGCAGGCCATCGAAGCGGCCGGTGGTGCAGGCGATCGAGACGACCGTGGTTCGCCCGGCCAGGCCCGAGACGGCGCTCACGGCCGACGCGTCCATGATGCGGTTGCGCCGCCCCTGCCACCAGAACGAATCGAACCCGTCGGCGCCGCCGTGGCCCGTGTACACCATGAGGGCGGGCCCGGCGCTCAGGCGCCGCGTGAGGTTGTCGGCGAACTGCGGCGGCGAGTAGCCGTAGGGAGACACTGGATTGGCGTAGGCGAAGTACACCCTGAGGTCGTTGGGGATGTGGTGCGTCACCATGAACGAGAAGAGCCGCTCGAGCGCCGCGTCGATCGCGGCCCCATAGCCACCCTGGCCGGCGTAGAGGTCGACCTGTCGCCGCCAGGCGCCCCGGCGGGGGAGGCGCTCGTAGTCGAGGGTCTTCCGCACCAACGTCTCCACCTCCTCGAGACGGCGCGCGGGGAAGCGGCCCACGGCCAGATCGGGGAGGTGGGCGCCCCGCGCCACCGCGAACGGATGGTCGCCGATGAGCGCCTCGTCGCCGGGCAGGTCGGGGGCGCAGTACGAGGCGGGCCGGGACCACGTGGGGAGGTGGAGCCCGTCGGAGTTGTGCGGGTCCGCGGTGCCCACGAGCAGCACGTAGCGCAGCGTCGGGCCCCTGCTGCGACGGCGAAGGTCATCCAGGAAGGCGCGGATGGCCTCGTGGCGCGGGAGGGCGCGGTGCGCCGCGTAGACGGCTTCGACTGGCGCGACGCGAGCCGCATGGCCATGAGCCGCGCGCCACGCCGCCAGCGGGAGGACCGCCGGGATGGCCCGGCGGGGGGCGATGATGAGGTAGCTCGGCACCAGGTCCGGCCGGGTGACATCCGCCATGACGAGCGTGTCGGCCCGGCCGGGCGCTGCCGGCGCGATGGCGGTGACGACCAGCAGCAGGCGCAGGCTCGAGCCCATGGCAGTAGCCCCAGTCTCTGTATACGGCCCGGGACCGCCGATCTGCCTCGCCAGTGTTGACAGAAGCACCCCCTGTGGGCCGACGCTGGCGCCTTGCTCCGCGGCCGCCGGCCCGGACGGTAGCCCGCTCGACCCGCTGCCGTGGCTCCAGGGCTCAGGCCGGACTGGCCCGGAAGGCCCGCACGAAGTCGGCCGCGGCCGACCACGAGTCCGTGACCAGCACGTGGCGCGCGAAGGCCTCGTCGCCGAAGAGCTTGCGGAGCAGGTGCAGGACGGGGAGCTCCTCGCTCCACTGCTCGGTGCCGTAGAACACCATGGGGCTGAAGACGCCGTACGAGCAGTAGTAGTTCTGCGCCGCGTCCTGGAAGATCTCCTGGAGGGTGCCGGCCGACCCCTTCACGTAGATGACGCCCTGCGTGGCGATGGCGAGGAGCCCGTCCTCATGAGGCCGCAGGTGGCGGGCAGGCGGCCCACCTCGGCGCGCTCCAGGCCCAGCGGGTCCCAGAGGGCCCGGGCCTCGTCCAGGTCGAGCGCCGAGTAACGTGAGGTGATGGTGCGCACGCGAGCCCCCCCCCGCGCATTCTACCAGCGCCCGGGCCGGCGTGTGCGCGGGCGCGCGTATTCGGCCCGGTCGGCCGAAGATCGCGCCGGGCGCGCGGCTTGCGGAACAGGCGCCCGCCGTGCGACGTTCCAACCCCGTGGCCCGCTTCTGGCGCATCGGCTTCGCCGTGCAGCTCCTCGTCGTGGTGGCGATCGTCGTCGGCGCGTACCTGGGCCGCCTCCCGACCTTCTACCAGCGCCTCCCGCACGCCGACCTCGTCGCCCACGCGGTGCTGTTCGGCCTCCTCGCCTTCTTCCTCGACGGCGTGCTCGGTCACCGGCCGCTGCTGCGCACCTGGGCCCCCTGGCTCCGCCTGGCGCCGGTGCTGGTGCTCAGCGTGGCTGCGGTCGAGGAGGTGGCGCAGCGGCTCTCGCCGCGGCGGACCTCCAGCCTGGCGGACTTCACCGCCGACGTCGTGGGCGTCGTGCTGCTCACCTGGCTGGCGGGCCGCGTGACGGCGTGGCGGGCAGCGCGCCGCCGCGACGCGGTCAGCCGGCCGCCGTGCTGACGATCTGAACCCGCTCGGCGCCGATGAGCAGCACCCGGTCGGTCGGCAGCACCTTCTCCTCTCCCGCGCACCCGAGCAGGTCCTTGCCCTGGCGCCGGATCCCCAGGACCGTGACCCGGTGTGACAGCCCCCAGCGGACCAGCTCGGCGTAGGTCCACTCCGTGAGCGTCCCGAGCGGCGCGACGTAGAACTGGTGGCCGCCGAGATCGGAGAGGAGGTCGAGCACGAGGTCCTTGACCCCGGGGTCCTGCAGCTCCTGCACGATGAGCCCGGAGGTCAGCTGCGCCGCGCAGATGACGCTGTCGGCGCCGGCCAGCTCCACCTGCCGGATCTTGCCCGGGCTGATGACCTCGACGACGCTGAACAGCCTCGGGTTGAGGCTCTCCAGCACCAGCGTGGTCACCAGGTTGTGATCGTCGGAGTGCGGGTTGCCCGGCTCCTTCGCCAGCACGATCGCGTGCGTCGCGGTGGCGGCGCTGGCCCGCGCGAGCGTCTCGTCCCGGGTGGGGTCCCCCTTGACGAAGTGCACCCCCAGGTCGGCGAGCTCCGGGGGCAGCTCCGCGAGGGTCTCGTCCACCAGCACCAGCGGCTGGGTGTGCGTGGCCGGGTCGGCGCGCAGCTCGTGGACGAGCTTGAGGAGCGTGTCGAGGCCGTTGTAGTTCACCAGGAGAATGTGGTCCGCGAGCTTGAGGTCCATCATGCCCTTGAGCCTCCGGGAGCGCGACTCGAGGAGCGAGCCGGCGATGGTCGAGATGAGGTACCCGAGGAAACCGATGCCGAAGACCATGGTCGGCACGCCGACGAGGAACCGGCCCGCCGTGGTCGCGGGGAAGATGTCCCCGTAGCCGACGGTCGCCATGGTGACCAGTGACCACCACAGGCCGTCGCCCCAGCCCAGGTCGGGCTTGGCCGGCAGCTCGAAGTAGAGGAAGCCCGCCGTCGAGTACCAGAGCAGCAGGACGAACAGGACCACCGCCTTCGCGGTGCCGCTCGTGGTCCTGCCTTGCAGGAACAGCCAGAGGAGGCGGAAGATCATTCGCCCCTCCTCCGCTCCGAGTCCCACAGCGCCTTGAGCCCGACCGCCCGCTCGACGATCCGGCGGTCGGCCCACAGACCGGCCCGCTCCTGGTGCGCCCGTGTCTCCGCGGCTGCGTACGCGCTCAGGCGTCCGAACGGGTACTTGGTGTAGGCGAGGGCCAGCCCCTTCTCGATCATCACCTCACCCTGATCGCGGCCGTCCTTGTGCAAGTAGGCGAGGAGGCGCTTGCGGCTGTCGTACTTGAGCTCGTCGAAGACCAGCTCGACGGGCTGGTTGCGCAGGGTCTCGAGGAAGCCCGTCGCGGTCTTCCCATGCGGCTGCTCCACGGGATCGGCGGTGGTGGGGTCGAAGGCGTAGAGGCCGAGGATCCGCACATGGATCCGCTCGGTCACGACCCGGACCGACACCTCGTCACCGTCGAGGACCGTGACGAGGGTGGCGGCCTGGCCGCTCTTGAGGGCCTGCGGGCTGGCAGCGGTGCTGACGCTCCGCTTCAGCGCCACCACCCGGAACGTGAAGAAGAGGCTGGCCCCGAAGAGCAGGGCGACGACGACGATGTAGAGGTGGTGGAGGGTCGGTCGCATGGCGCCTAGAGCGGGCTCGGGAAGCAGGCCCAGCGGCCCTGCACGCCGCTCGGCAGGCAGAGGTAGCCGGTGCGGCAGTCGAACAGCAGCGGCTGACAGCCGTCGAAGCACATGCCGAGCGGCGAGCCCGGGTCGCCCACGTCGCGGCACACGCCGTCGCCGCCGTAGGCCAGGCACGAGCCCTGCGGGTCGGCCAGGTCGCAGTCCACCTGCGAGCAGTAGCCGCCCGGCCAGCCGCGGCTCTGGCTCAGGCACGAGCCGCCGGCGCACTCCGTGCCCGCGCTGCACGACGCGCCCACGGGGCCGACCGGCCCGGCGTCGCTGCCGCCGTCGCCGCGCGCGTCCCGGCCGGCGTCGGCCGGCGGGGGCGCCCCGTCCCCACCGCGCCCGTCGGCACCGGGGCCGTGCGGTCCGACGTCGGCGACGCCGCCGTCGTCCTCGAGCTGGGGCCCCAGCCCGCTCCGCGACCCGCACCCCCCGCACGCCACCACGAGCGCGCACAAGGTCGGGAACGCGGGCCCCACTCGCATTGTCTGACCCCTCGGCGGCCGGACGCCGACGATCGACTATAGCACCCGCCGGCCCCGCGATCCGAGCCCCGGCGGGCGCACCGGCCGCAACAGGCGCGTGGCGCTGCAACGGGCCTGCAACAGCGCTGCGGGCCCGCGGAATGCGGAGGTGCGGGCAGGGGTTACAGGGACTTGCAAGGGCGACCACGGCGGCACGCGGCCTGCAAACCAGGGCGCGCGACGAACGAGGCGGGTCGGAGGACGACCCGTGGCGGACGACGGAGGAGACGAGAGTGCTATCCTTCCGGGCCATGGAGAGAGCACCAGAGGCCGCGCCGCCGCCGGTGATCCTCCTGCAGCAGCTCGACAAGACCTACCGGACCGGGGACGTCGAGGTGAACGCCCTGCGCGGTGTGTCGCTCGACATCCCCCGCGGCCAGATGGTCGCGATCATGGGGGCGAGCGGCTCGGGCAAGTCCACCCTCATGAACATCCTCGGCATGCTCGACCACCCCACCGCGGGGAGCTACCTCCTCGACGGCGTGGCGGTCGACTCGCTCGACCAGGTGGCCCAGGCGCAGCAGCGCAACCGCAAGATCGGCTTCGTCTTCCAGGCCTTCAACCTGCTGCCGCGGCACACGGCCCTCGCGAACGTCGAGGTACCGTTGATCTACGGCCGGATCGGCCGCAGCGAGCGCCGCCGGCGGGCCCGGGCGGCGCTGGAGCGCGTCGGCCTCGCCGAGCGTGCCCACCACCACCCGAACCAGCTCTCCGGCGGTCAGCAGCAGCGCGTGGCAATCGCTCGCGCCATCGTCCCGCAGCCTCTCATGCTGCTGGCCGACGAGCCGACCGGCGCCCTCGACAGCGAGAACACGGCGCAGATCATGGAGCTCTTCTGCGAGCTGCACCGCGCCGGTATGACCGTGATCATCGTGACGCACGAGGCGCAGGTGGCCGCCTACGCCCAGCGCGTCATCCGTTTCCGCGACGGCCGCATCGTCGCCGACGAATGGAACCCGGGGACCCCCGCATGAGAACGATCGTCGCCCTGTGCAGCTTCCTCGTGACGCTCCCGGCCGCGGCGCAGCTCCGGTCCGAGCTCAAGATGCCCCCGCCGCCCGTCCCCCCCGAGCCGGAGGCGGCCGCGGCGCCCCGCCCCGGAGCCACGGTGCGCCTCGGCCTGCGCGACGCCGTGGAGCGCGCGCTGCAGGTCGACCCGCAGACTCTCACGGCAGTGGTGAACCGCCAACGCAGCGAGCTGGCCGTGCTCCGCGCCCAGCTCGACCGCTTCAGCCTCAAGGTCGACGTGAACCTCACCGAGGAGTGGCAGGCGGTGAACTTCCTGCCGACCAACGCGATCTCCAACCCCCTCACCGGCGAGGCCTACGGCGTCTCCAAGGGCTTCGTGGGCCAGTTCGGGGCCGCGGCCAACCTGCGCGTGCCCATCTTCGCGGGGCACAAGGTCAGCGCGAGCATCTCGCGCGCCCGCAACCTCCGGGACGCGGCCGCGCTCACCGAGAAGGCGACCGCGCGCAGCGTGGCGCTGGCCATGCTCCAGAGCTACTGGGCGGTGCGGCGCGTCGAGCTCCAGCGCGTCGTCTCGGAGCAGGCCCTCGGCCGCTACGAGGAGGCCGTGGCCGTGGTCGGCTCGCGGGTGCGGGCCGGCCTGGCGCCGCCGGTCGACGTGAACCGCATCGAGACGCGGCGGCAGCGCGAGCGCGCGCGGCTGGCCGGCCTCGAGGGGACCGCCCGCGAAGGGCGGGCCCAGCTCGCCGTGGCGCTCGGCTACGGCGGGGCCGAGCTCGAGCTGACCGAGGGGGCCGAGGTGCCGGCGCCGCCCGCCGGGCCGGGCGAGGTCGACCGCCTGCTCCGCGCCGCGATGGACGCGCGCCCGGAGCTGCGCGCGGCGCGGCGGCAGACCCTGGCCGCCGACGACCAGGTGAAGGTGGCGCGCTCGACCTACTGGCCGACGCTCACGGCCGTCGCCTCGCTCTCGTACGGCAACGGCAGCGGCTCGTACGGCTACCTCTACAGCCAGTTCTCCGGCTCGTGGTCGGCCAACCCGTTCAAGGACATGGGGGGGGCCGCGTTCCTCGGTGCCACCCTGTCGATCAACCTCTTCGACACCTTCAACACGAAGACCCAGGTACGCGACGCGGAGTACCAGGTGGCGCTCCAGCGGCAGGAGGAGCGACGCCTGGGGCGGCTGGTCGAGGCCGACGTGCGGACCGCGCACGCCCGCCTGCAGCGCCTGTACGCCTCGCGCGAGCCGCTGGCGAAGACCCGCGACCTCGCCAAGGACACCCTCGACATCATCGAGCGCCGCTACCGCAACGGCGAGGCGCTCATCCTCGACTACCTCGACGCCCAGTTCGAGCTCCTCAACTCCGAGATCGACCTCGCCGACTCCGCGGCGGCGATCGCGCAGACGTGGGGGGAGCTGTGGGCGGCCACCGGGCGGATCCCGGGCGCGCCCGGAGGTAAGCCATGAAGCGCAAGCGGCTCTTCTCCGCCCTCACCGTGAGCCTCGTCGTCGGCGTGCTGGTCCTCGGCTTCGCGCTGACGCGCGCCCGCGGTGGCCGCGTGGCCAACATCGACCAGAAGATGATCGTCGCGGCGACGCGCGGCGACCTCGAGATCTCGGTCATGGAGCTCGGCAAGATCGAGCCGCTGGAGAAGGTGGCGTTGAAGTCGAAGGTCGCCGGCCAGGTGGAGAAGGTGCTGGTCGACGAGGGGGACAAGGTCAAGAAGGGGCAGCTCCTCCTCTACCTCGACCCCAACGACTTCAATCGCGCCGTCACTCGCGCGAAGCACGACGTCGAGCGGGAGCTGGCGGGCCTGGAGCTGGCGACGCTCACCCTCGAGCGCAAGAAGCGGGCCTTCGCCGAGCGCGGCGTGGCGCAGGCCGACGTCGACCTGGCCGAGAGCGAGGTGAAGACGCGGCGCATCGCGCTGGCCCAGGCCAAGGCGGTCCTGGCCACGGCCGCCGACCAGCTGCGCTACTCGCGCATCGTCGCGCCCATGGACGGCACCATCACCCAGCGGACGATCCGCCCGGGCGAGACCGTGGTGCCGGGCTTCGCCGCCACGCTCGACGACCGCTCCCTGATGGTCCTCTCCGACCTGTCGGCCCTCATCGCCAAGACCGAGCTCAACCAGATCGACGTGGCCAAGGTGCGGCTCGGCCAGCGCGTCACCCTCACGCTCGACGCGCTGCCGGGCAAGACCTTCAAGGCGAAGGTGACCAAGATCGCGCCCGCCTCGACCCTGCCGAAGGGGAAGGACGTCGAGGTCTTCCCCATCGAGGCCACCCTGGAGCCCGCGGGGACGCAGGTGATCAAGCCCGGCATGACCGCCGACGTGAAGATCCACGTCGAGACCAGGCCCGGCGTCCTCCGGCTCCCGATCGAGGCCGTGGTCAAGGAGAAGGGCAAGTCCTACGTCAACCGCGTCACCGACGACCCGCGCGGCGGCGGCCGCACCAGGCACAGCCGCGCCCTGGTCACGGTCGGGGCCCGCAACGACCGCGAGATCGAGATCACCGACGGCCTCGCCGCGGGCGACCGCGTCCTCATCCGCCCCGCCTCGGCCGACGCCAACGAGTGGAAGTAGCCCTCCCGTGTGGCTCGAGTACCTCCGCATCGCGCTCTCGGTCCTGCGGGCGCACAAGTCGCGGTCCTTCCTGACCGTGACCTCGATCACCATCGGCGCCTTCTCGATCGTGCTGATGACCTCGCTGGCCGACTCGGGCCTGAAGACGCTCTTCGCCGGCGTCGAGGCCATCGGCGGGGCGCGGCTGATCGGCCTGTGGCGCAAGATGCCCGAGGCGATGGAGTCGAAGCAGGTCTCCTACGGCCGCGGCATCACCAGGGCCGACACCGCCGCGCTGCGCGGCATCCCGCACCTCGTCGAGGTCACCCAGATGGCGTCGCTGCGCGGCAAGCCGCTCCAGGCCGACAACGGCAACCGCGTCTCGGGTGACATCCTCGGAGTGGACGCCGCGAGCCTCGGCTTCTTCCGCTACCGGGCGGCCCAGGGGCGTCTGCTCGACGAGCTCGACGTGGAGGGCCGCGCCCGCGTCTGCGTCATCGGCGACGAGCTGGCCGACAGGCTCTTCGGCAAGGGGGAGCAGGTCGTCGGCCGCACCGTTTCCGCCTACGGCAGCCACTGCAAGGTGGTGGGGCGGCTGCAGAAGCTCGACCTGTGGGGGGTCCACTTCGGTTGGGGATGGGACAAGATGATCGCGATGCCCCTCGACTCCTTGGCCGACGTCGCCAGCAAGGACGTGGACCCGCGGCGCCAGATCTTCATGCTCACCGACGCGCCCGAGAACAACGACATGGTCAAGCGCGTCATGAACGCCCGGCTGCTGGAGCGCCACCACGGCGTGGACGACTTCGCCATCTTCGACTTCGAGAAGCGGCTGCAGGGGTTCTTCCAGATCTTCCTCATCATGAAGGTCATCGTCGGGCTGCTCGCCTCCATCGCGCTCGTGGTGGGCGGCGTCGGGATCATGAACATCATGCTGGTCTCGGTGTCGGAGCGCGTGCGCGAGATCGGCATCCGCAAGGCGCTGGGCGCGTCGCCGCGCGACATCGGGCGGCAGTTCCTGGTGGAGGCGGGGCTGCTCTCCTCGGTGGGGGGCCTCGTGGGCGTGGCGTTGGGCATCGGCGGCGCGCTCGCCGGCTCCGCGCTCATCAAGCACTTCAAGCCGAGCTGGGTGACGAGCGTCTCCGAGCCCGCCGTCATCGCCGCGCGGACGGTGGCCCTCGGCATCGGCGTCGTCTTCGGCTACTTCCCGGCGCGCCGCGCCGGCCGGCTCGACCCGGTCACCGCGATGCAGGGCTAGGGCGCGCCATATGAGTGGTGAGCGAGCGCAGCGCGCGAAGAGCACGGCCGCAGGCATTGCCGAGGCCGTGCCCCTCCTGTGGACCTCCATCGTCGACCAGTTCGGCAACGTGGCGCACCAGTTCCACCACAACAAGGGGCGCAGCTTCCTCACGCTCCTCGGCATGATCATCGGCGCCGGGTCGGTGGTGCTCCTCTCGGGCCTGCTCGCCGGCGGCGAGGAGGCGCTCATCTCCACGCAGCAGTTCCTCGACGACGTGGACGTCATCGAGATCGAGGCGCAGGACGCGCCCCCGAGGCAGCAGGGGCGCACCACCCGCCCGCTCGAGCACGCCGACCAGGACGCGCTGGACGGCAGCCCGGTCATCGGCGGCGGCCAGGCCGAGGGGGAGCTGTTCGACTGGAGCAAGTGGGCGCGCGCCGGCACGAACAAGAAGCGCGTGCTGGTGCTGGGCGCCTCCGACCGTGCCGAGAAACTCTACCGCGTGCAGGTGGCCAAGGGGCGCTTCCTCGACGAGCGCGACCTCCGGCACCGGGCCCGCGTGTGCGTGGTGGGGGACGAGGTGTGGCAGGAGCTCCTGGGCGCGCCCGAGAGCCTGCACGGCGTGTCGCTGCGCGTCTCGGGCGTGCGCTGGGAGGTGGTGGGCGTGCTCAAGCGCAAGCCGCCGCTCAACGCCGGGCCCGGCATCTGGATGTGGGACCGCCGCATCGTGGTCCCCGCGACCACGTTCGAGGGCGCCATCCGGCACTCCCGCAAGGTGGACGTCCTCTACGTGCGCCTGCTGCCCTCCACGGGCAGCATCATCGAGCGCGCCAAGGAGACGACCAGGCTCGTCAAGCAGGCGCTCATCCGCCGCCACCACGGCGTCGAGAACATCCGCATCGAGGACGAGAAGGGGGAGAAGCAGCAGCAGCAGCTCATCTTCCTCGTCATCAACGTGCTCATGCTCTGCACCGCGGCGCTCTCGCTCTTCGTCGGCGGCATCAACATCATGAACATCATGCTGGTGACCGTGACGGAGCGCACCCGCGAGATCGGCATCCGGCGGGCCCTCGGCGCCACGCCGGGCAGCATCCTGCGGCAGTTCCTGCTGGAGTCGGCCATCATCGCCGGCGTCGGGGGCCTCGGCGGCGTGCTCGGCGGCATGGCGCTCGTCTTCCTCGTCAGCAAGCTGCTCACCGCCGTCGTCGGCAACTGGATCGCCCACTACCAGCTGTGGGCGATCGCCGTGGGGCTCGCCTCGAGCACCATCACGGGCATCGTCTTCGGCCTCTACCCCGCCTGGCGGGCCGCCCGCCTCGCCCCCGTGGACGCGCTCCGGTACGAGTAGGGGGCCCCGCCGCGGCGGCTCCCGTGGGTTCTCGAGGTCGACTGCACGCCGTCCGCCGACACTTGGACATAATGGTCATACAATACGGGCTGTTGGCTGTTTGTAAATCGCATTTACAAATAGTCTCCACAGCGCTACATTCGTCAAGATGATCCAGCGAACGCTCGAGGGTGTTCTCGCGACCCGGGCCGGACGGCACCCGGCCGTGCTCGTCACCGGCCCGCGCCAGTCGGGAAAGACGACGCTCTGCCGCGCGACTTTTCCGGGTCTCGGGTACGTCTCCTTCGAGGCTCCCGATGTTCGCCTGCGGGCCCAGCAGGACCCCCGCGGCCTGCTGGCCGCGCAACGCGGCGGTGCGATCTTCGACGAGGTCCAGCGGGTCCCCGAGCTGCTCTCGTACCTCCAGGGTGTGATCGACGCCCAGCCCACGCCCGGGCGGTTCATCCTCACTGGCTCGCAGCACTTCGGGCTGCGGGAGGCGGTGTCGCAGACGCTCGCGGGTCGCATCGCAGTCTTGGAGCTGCTGCCGTTCGGGTTCGACGAGCTCCGCCGCGCGCACCTGGTCTCCGACCTGTGGAGCACTATTTGGACGGGGAGCTACCCGCCCATCCACGACCGCCGGCTCCCCGCAGGTGAGTGGCTAGCGAGCTACGTCGCCACCTACGTCGAGCGGGACGTGCGCCAGCTCGTGAACGTCACCGATCTGGTCGCGTTTCAGACGTTCCTGCAGCTGTGCGCCGGGCGGACGGGCCAGCTCCTCAACCTGTCGCAGCTGGGCGCCGAGGCGGGGGTCACCCACAACACCGCGAGGAGCTGGCTGTCCGCGCTCGAGGCGGGCTACGTCGCGTTTCGCGTCGTCCAGTTCGCCAGGAACCTCGGCAAGCGTCTCGTGAGGACCCCCAAGCTCCATTTCCTTGACACCGGGCTCGCGTGCTGGCTGCTCGGGATCCGGTCCCCGGCGGAGCTCAGGACCCACCCGCTGCGGGGCGCGCTGTTCGAGTCATGGGTCGTCTCGGAGATCGTCAAGTTCCACCGACATCGCGGCGCCACGCCCAGGGTCTGTTTCTTCCGCGACCGGCACGGGCTGGAGGCGGATCTGGTCGTCGAGGCCGGTTCCGTCACGACGCTGGTGGAGGCGATGTCCGGCGCCACCGTGCCCTCAGACGCCTTCGCCCCCCTCGCGCAGATCGGCTCGCTGCTGGGCGGCGCGCCACGGCCGCGGGTCGAGGGACGCCGTGTCATCGTGTACGGCGGCGACGAGCGCCTGACGCACCTGGGCACCATGGTGCTTCCGTGGAACCAGATCGACCAGCTCGATTGGACGGCGTGAGGAGTCGCCGGGCGGGCGGCTCGCGGCCGGCCTCGGCGTGAGCGGGGCGCCTCACTGGCAGACGACCGCCTCCAGCACCAGCGTGTCGAGGTAGAAGCTGGTGACGCTGGTGACGTCGTTCCACGAGTCGAGCAGGAGGTCGATCGTCTGGCCGGCGTGCGTGGCCGCGGCCGGCAGGGAGAAGGCGACCCACCCGGAGCTCGAGTTCTGGTTCGACCAGGTCGCCAGCGTCTCGAGGAGGCTGAGGTCGGCGCTCAGGTGGATCTCGATCCACATCTGATCGTAGACGCCGCCGCTCTCCGCCGTGTCGATCCAGCGATACCCCGTCAGCCGCAGGGAGGTCGTGTTCGCCGGCACGGCGACCGTCTGGTAGACGTAGTTCTGGCCCGAGGTGCCGCCCCCCAGCCAGGCCGCGTAGCCGCCGGCCTGACAACCGTGCGTCAACGAGGCGCACGCGTAGATCACGGGGTCGGACATCCAGTCCGAGTACGCGTTCCAGCCGCTGCCCGGGCCGAGGTCGAAGTTGCCGTTGACCAGCAGGCTCTGGGTGGTGCACTGCGGACCGGAGTCCTGCTGCGGCGCGGTGTCCCGCTGCGCGTCCTGCTGCGCCGCCGAGTCCTTCTGCCCGTCCGCCTGCGCCGCCGAGTCCCTCTGGCCGTCCGCCTGCGTGCCGGCGTCGCCGCTGGCGTCCAGGTGGGGGCCGTCCGCACCCGCCGCGTCCTGGGGCAGCGCCCCGTCGGGCGGCCCGCCGTCCCGCTGCACGCCCGCCTCTCCCGACCCCGCCTCGGTCGGGGCCGGCCCGTCGCCCGGCAGGCCACTGGTCACCGCCCCCTGGGCGCACCCCAGGGTGAGGGCGAGCGCCAACACCAGGAAACGCCTCACATTAGCATCGTACCACAGACCGCCGTCGGCGGCACCGTCGGGCCGGAGCGGCGACCTTGGGGCCGGACTGGCAGCCGACGAGCGCGAGCGTCAGCGCCAGCGTGCCGAGCAGGAGTCGGGTCGTCATGGCTCAGTCCCGGCTCGGCCCGGGGAAGCGGCCGTCGCGGTAGAAGCCCTCGAGCAGGTCGTCCTTCTCCCGGTAGCGCTCGATGAGCCAGGCAGCCACGGCCTCGTCCGCCTCGGGGAGCGTGGCCATGGGGAAGCGCCGCACGTGCATGTGGGCGACCTTCGGCAGCCCCTCCACGAACTGCCACAGCGTGGGCACGCCCTGCTCGTAGCCGATGGTCACGTCGTAGACCGCGTCGATGTAGCCGCGCAGCCCGAGCACCGCGGCCACGAAGCCCTTGGTGCGCGGCACGAGCAGGTGGCGGAGCGGCTCGATGCCGGTCTGGGCCGCGCGCTTCCGGTTGCGCTCCTGCTTGGCGGGCGTGAAGCGCGTGCCCTCGGGGAACGTCATGAGCCAGAGCGGGATGCGGTCCTCGTGGAAGGTGGCGAAGAGCCGGCGGACAGTGGCGCGATCCTCGGTCCAGTTGCGCTTGACGAAGACCATCTCGAGGAAGGCCATGCCGACGCCGAGGCCGGGCGCGTACTTGAGCGCGTCCTTGACGATCCACTTCATGTCGCCGACGCGTCCCTTGGAGCCGGCGTAGTCCCACAGGAAGGGGACGTCGGCCATCTCCTGGTGGTTCGCCATCAGGATGACGTCCTCGTCGCGCGGGATCTCGTCGCCGGTGACGACGAGCCGGGCGCCGTTGACCTTCGTCGAGACGAGGACGCATAGGCCGCCCCAGCGGTCGTAGAGCCACCGGTTGGCGTCGCGGCAGGCCCGGCGCGAGAAGGGGCGCACCAGCGTGCTGAGCGCCTGGCCCGTGTTGGCGAGCATCAGGGCCGAGAAGAGCAACGTGGTGTTGCCGACGCCCCTGGCCAGCGCCGCCAGGCGCTCGGCCGGGCTCGCGGGATCGGGAAGCGGCGGGAGCGGCATGAGGCACATACTCGCCAAAATCGGGCTGAGCGCAACCCCCTGGGGCCGATCGGCACCTGCTGGTCGCGTAGGCGTGCGATCTCGGACGCGCGCTTGACTCCCGGCAGCTCCTCGGTCGATGCTGGGCTCTCCCCGGCGCTGGCGGAGGCTCCGAGATGCGCGCACCCAGGCGATCGTGGTGCTGGTGGCTCGTTGCCGGCGGCCTGCTCGCGCTGGCCGGCCTGGTCGCGAGCCTGGGGGGCGCCGCGTGGGCCCAGGCGCCCACGAGCGCGCCGGC
>JACRCY010000223.1 GCA_016218785.1 Deltaproteobacteria bacterium | reverse complement strand
CGCCCTACCAGCCGCGGTTCCAACGCGGCCGCGAGTTCAGCCCACCGCGCCAGCCTTCGCCCGGTCTCGCCGCGTCGGATACGGCAGCCGCCCCGCACGGCGAGCTTCTCGAGCTGCCGCTCGGTGAGGCCTACGAGCTTCGCGAGATCACGGATGGCGGCGGCCATGCGCGGGGTGAACAGTACCATCAGCGCGGCGACGGGGGGAGCCCTTCGAAAGCGCGGCGATGCCCGCATGCGCAGGTGGGAATACGCTTGCCCGTCGTAGTTTCGCCACCACCGTTCCCGACGGCCCCGACGACCGGGCCGGGCTACGGCGACGCCATGGCCACGTTGGTTGACAGGGGGACGCAATCGGCCGACGCTGAAGGTGGGTGCTACTCGGGGCGCGGCGCTGGGGAGGACAGATGGGATCGGCAGGTTGTGCGCCAATTGCCGTCGGGCTCGTTGTCGTGGTCTTGGCCGCGTGCTCCGCGCGGCATCCACCGCGCACGCCAGCCAGCATGCTGGAGGTGTGCGCGCGATTCTCGGCCTGCGAGGTTCCCTGGGAGCCCAGCACGTTCGGTGACGATTGCGACGGGCTCATGCAGACCGACGTCGGCGGCCGCCTGGATCGCAGCACCGAGACGCGCTGGATGGTCGCGTTCCTCGACTGCGTCAAGCTCACGAGCGACTGCACGGGCGTCAGGGCGTGCTTCACCGCCTCCAGCAAACAGCAAAGGGAGGTATGCCGCGACGGCCGCTCCGCGGGGTGCGCCGGGGAGGTCGCGGTCTTCTGCCCGCGGTCGGACGGGGGGCAAGCCGGGGCCATGGCGTGCGACCTGGCCGGGCTCGCGTGCAACGCGACCGACGCTGGCGCCGGGTGTGGGCTGGGCAGCTGTGATCCAGGCCCGCCAGGCCCGCCGTGGACGGGGACCGCGAGCTGTCAGGGAGGCCTGCTCGTGGCGTGCGGCTTCGACGGCGTGCTGGACGCCATGGACTGCGCCTTCTGGTCCGCGGTCACCACGACTGGCGGCATACCCTGGCAGAACCATGTGGGGGAGACCTGCGAGACCGTCGAGACCGGGCCTTGCGTCGGCACGGGTGATCCGTGCGACGACGCGAGCTTCAACAACTGGTGCGACGGGAGCGTCGTCGTTACCTGCACCGCGGGTGCTCTGGCGCACCGCGACTGCGCCGCCCTCCACCCGGCGCTCACGTGCCGGATCGGCGATTACGGCATCGCCGACTGCGCGCCCGTGGCGCAGGAGTGCGACCACAGCGCACCGGAGACCTGCCAGGCCGGCGTGATCGCCTTCTGCTCCTTCGGGGTGGTTACGACGCTCGACTGCACGCAGTACGGGCTCTCCGGGTGTGCCACCGGGTACAGCGACATCCGGCCAGGGACGCGGGCCTACTGCACCCCGTGACGGCGGCTCCGGCGAGAGCCGAACCCTTGGGCGGGTTCGTGGCGCCGTCAGGGGCGGTAGCGGCCGCCGCTGCCGAGGTCGAAGTAGTCACCCTCGAGCGCGACTCCCCACACCAGGAGTTCGGCGCCGGTCCACACGGCCGGCACGCCCGAGGTGCCACTCGGCCCATCGGCAGTCATAGCGCTCGACCAGGAGTCACTGGACGGGTCGTAGCGTACCTCGCCCAACGCTGGCACGTCGTTGCACAGGGGCCTGCAGTCGGGAAGCCCCTGCGTGATCATCCCGCCCCACATTACTACCTCGCGGCCAGTCCAAACTCCCCCAGAGTACAGGCGCTGGTCGCAGCGAGGGGCCGTCTCCCGCCAGGCGTCCACCGCCGGGTCGTACGCGAACGCGCCGGCTGCCAACGCCGAACCTGGCAGGGTGCCCACCACGACGAGCTCGGCTTCGGTCCAGACGTACGGTGATTCCTGCTCCCCCACCAGGGGCGCACCGACGCTGGAGATCGGCCGCCAGGAGTCTGAAAGCGGATCGTAGCGCCCACCCGTTGCGAAGACTCCCCAGGTTCCTGGCCCGGGTTGGGAGTACCCGCTCCAGACCAGCAACTCGGACCCCGTCCAAGCAGTGGCAGCGCCCTCCCGTGGCGAGGGGGCGCCCGTGGTCGTCATCGGGCTCCACGTGTCGGTGACCGGGTCGTAGCGTCCCCCGGTGTTGAAGAAGGTCGGCCGGATCGAGCCACCCCAGACGAGCATGACGGTACCAGTCCAGACCGCCGCATGGGACGCGCGCGCGTCCGGCGCCCCGCTGGTCGTGAGCGGTGCCCAGCTGTCGGTGACGGGGTCGTAGCGGCCCCCGGTGTCGAGGCTGCCGTCGGCGCCCAAGCCGCCCCAGACGATCATCTCGGCGCCGGTCCATACGGCCGTGTGGCCGCTACGGGGTGCGGGAGCATTGACCGGCGAGGTGATGGTCCACCGGTCGACGGCCGGGTCGTAGCGTCCGCCCGTGTCCGTGACCGACGCCCCACCTCCCCCGCCCCAGACGATCATCTCGGCGCCGGTCCACACCGCGGTGTGACCGACGCGCCGGGCAGGGGACCCCGCCGCACTGATCAAGCGCCACCCTCCGGCGGTGTGCGTTGGACACTGAAAGCACACGCCGTCGGCGCACGACGGCGCCTCGCAGACACGCGAGCAATCGCCGCACCGGAGCGGGTCGTTGCGCAGGTCCGCGCAGATCGGCGACGGGCTCAGGTACACGGCGCACACCGTGGTAGGTTCGGGGCAGGCGTCGCTGGCGGCTCCCGCGCTACCGCAGCTCGCCACGGCGAGCGCCGTGGCCAGGGCGATCACGCGATCCACGCAACGCCGCGACTTCCTCATCGCGCTACCGAGCGCCCGCGCATGGCCCACCGACAAGGCCCCTGCATGCGGACCCTGATCATGTTACCACCGTTCCCGAGGGAGCCGATGACCTGGGCGGCCGCGCCGACGGGCATGGGCCGAGCTGCTGCTGCTCTACACCGCGACCTCGACGGTCATGGGTCCGGTCGCCGTGCCACCCCCACCGCGTCGTGCCACACTTCCCCTCGGCGCGGCCCTTCCACTCGGTGGCCTTCGCCCCCCTGGAGGTTGCGGGGTGGGAGGGCGCGCCCTTGTCTTCGCAGTTGATGGCTCCCGGCGCGTCTGGCACGCTCTATCCGGAATGGCAGCGACGGAGGGGGCCGTGCCACGACGGGACCGGACGGGGATAGGTGATGCGCTCGAGGATCTCGTCGCGCGGGTCCAACGCCTCGCTCGGCGGCAGGTCCGCGCGGCGCTCGTGAGCCACGTCGAGGACTTCAAGGTGGAGATCACCGTCCTGCGACGCGACCTGGCGGGCCTGCGCCGGCGCCTCGACCTCGCGGAGCCCAGGCGAACTCGCCCACCGCGGCCGTGCAAAGTGCCAGATTGCCCTGAGCTCCACTGCGCGCACGGGTACTGCAAGAACCACTACCAGCAGGTCCGCTACCGCGAGATGAAGAAGGCCGAGGCCAAGAAGCTGGGGCGGACGTTCCCGGTGCTCAAGCGTGGGGGGAAGCGGCCCGGGCGCAGGCCCAAGGTGGCGCTCGTCGTGGGCAAGTCATGACGCTGACGAAGGCCGTCCTCACCGAGCACGTGGCCGCGCAGACCGCTGGCCTCACGGTGCGGCAGGCGGCCGCGGCGGTGCAGGAGACGTTCGCGCTCATCAAGGCGGCGCTGGCAGGCGGCGAGAACGTTCTGATCTCGGGGTTTGGCAAGTTCACGGTGCGGGACAAGCACGCGCGGGTCGGACGCAACCCGCGGACGGGGAAGCCGATCACGCTCGCGGCGCGGCGGGTGGTGACGTTCAAGGTGAGCGTGGGGTTGAAGGCGGTGATGAACCGATAGGGGACGGCATCGAGTTCTCCTTCTTGCTGGCGAGCCTACCGGCCAGGCCGGTGCACTGCGCCGCGGTCGTCAATGACCGGGCTTGCGACGGCGCGCTCGACGACGCCCATCCGTCGGCGGCTGTGCCTTGCGGCGTAGAGAACGCGGCGCCACGGCAACCCGACCCTCCGCCCCGCGTCCCAACGCGACGACCCTTCCCAAAGGTACTCTGCGCGGCAAGGAAGAAGCCGACAGCGCCGCCACGCCTGCCTTGCCGCCTCCCACCTCGACGAGTACCTTCTCGAGTCGTGTCGTCATCCTCGACCTCCGCTCGACCCGCGGCCCACGAGCCGCCGCTACCCATGAGCGACCAGCTCCTACGCGCCGCCGAGCGTCTCGAGGCGGCATCGCCGGGCAGCCACGTAGGCTCGGCGTTGCGGCCGGAGCAGACGGCCGTCTACCGCGATGCGGCCGAGTACCTCCTCGATGTCGCCACCCGCCCCGAGGGCGTCGCGGCGATGCCCTTCGGGCGCATTGTGCTGCCGCCGCGGACCGGCAAGAGCGTCATCGCCGCGCACCTCATCGGGCGCTCGGGCCTCATGGCCGCCGTGATCGTCCCGACGCGGGCGCTCGTCATGCAGACCGTGCGCGAGCTGCGCACACACGCACCGAACGCGCCGGTCGGGGTCTTCTTCGGCGAGCAGAAGGAGATCGTCGCGGACGGCGTCAACGTGCTCACGTACGCGATGCTGCAGCGGGGTTGGGAGCGCGGCATCCTGCCGCCGGCCATTCGCGGCGCGGCGCTCGTCTTCGCCGACGAGGCCCACCACGCAATGACCGAGGCGCGCCGCGACATCCTCCGCACGGCGTTCGATCCGCGCGCTATCCGGCTCGCGCTCACGGCGACACCCGACTACGGGCCGGACCGGCAGCTGCGCCATCACTTCCCCGACCTGATCCACGAGATCGACCTCGCCGAGGCGCTCGCGCTCGAGCTGCTCGCGCCGGCGCGCGTGTGGGTGGCCGAGGTGGACGCCGATGCCTCGGTCGTGCGCTTCATCGCCGGCGACTACGAGGCGGACACGCTGGGGCGCCTGATGTCGACAGCGCCGTTCCTGCGCGCGGTCGAGGTGTTCCGCTACCTGCCCCAGAACGCCGACATTCCGGCACTCGTCTCCTGCGCGTCACGGCAACAGGCGTACGATCTCTGGCGCTTCCTGCAGGCCCATCGCCCGAAGGATCGCCCGGCGCCAGCGCTGATCCTCGGCGACACCCCGGGGGACGAGCGGGAACGGCTGCTTGGCAAGTTCGAGCGCAGCCGCCTCGACACCCTCATCCAGGTGGGGGTGCTCATCGAGGGCTGGAGCTCACCGCGCTGCAAGCTGCTCATCGACCTCGCACCCTCGGCCTCGCGCGTGCGCGCAACGCAGAAGTACTTCCGCGTGATGACCCGGCACGGGGCCGCGGAGGCGCGCCTCTACGTGCTCCTGCCGAAGGCGCTGCCGAGCCTGCCGGTGCTGCCCATGGACCTCTTCGGGCAACTCGGCGAGTACGAGTGCGGCGAGGTCGTCGGTGGTCCGGGCGGCGGCGAGCGACCGCTGGTGCCCCATCCGCGCACGCCCGTCGCCGGGGTCCAGCTCAAGCAGCGGGTGTTGTTGAGCGGCATCCTCGAGAAGCCAGGGCTCGACCCGACGTGCACGGAGGACGTACGGGGCGTCCTCGAATCGTGCGCCGAGCTCGACGTGCGGCGGCCGTGCGGCCCGCGCCAGTTCCGCTGGTTGTGGTTCAACCACGCGTTGTTCAAGGGGCGCGGGGACTTCCTGCTGCGCTGGGTCGGCGTCGAACGGACGAACGAGGTGTACTACTCCTGGTTGGGCCGACTCTACCCGACGCTTCTCGACGAGCTCGCGAATGCCTTCCTGGGCACGGGGATGCCGACGGATCGCTGGTGCGAGGACGACGTGACCCGGCTCACGCGACAGCTCGAATCTGTCGTAGCTGGCGGACCGGGGGACTGGCGCGCCCGCGACGCATTGCATGTGCTGACGGGAGGGCTTGGCGACCTTGAGCCCAATCCGGAGACCCGGCTGCTCGCGCAGGACGAGGCCGCGCTCGCCGTGGCGCTGTTTCAGCGGCTCCGGCAAAAGGAGCGCCAGGTGCTCCTCATGAGCTTCGGGTTGGAGAATGAAGAGTCGCTGTCTTTCTCCGAGATCGCCGCCAGCTACGAAGTCACCGGGACCCGCGTAGCGCAGATCGCGGCCAAGGGGCTGCGCAAGCTACGGTCTTGGATGTACGCCCTCGACCTCCGACTCTGGGGTCCCGCAAGGGGCCAGGCGGGCGGCGTCAGGCCTGCCACGGGAGGCTGTCCGTCGAAGCCGACCGGGCCGTAGATCAGTCGCCGCGCGCCCCTCCCGTCCAACGGCGATACGCCTCGATCCACTCGTACCCCGGGGGCGGCGGCGTCGGCAGTGGCAGATCCAGCACCGGGATCGCCTGCCGTGCCTTGCCGCGCGTGCAGATGGCGACAATCTCCTCGGCGTCCGTGAGCTCGATGCGCTCGACGGTGACCCCGATGCCGAGTACCTCGGTCGTGAACGGCAGCTCGAGGTGCTCTTCGATCATGCAGTGGAAGCCGGTGCGCTGCTCGGAGTCGCCGTAGGCGTCCACGGTAGCTTCTTCGATGAGAGCGTCGAGCTGGGCGGCGGTAGGGCGCTTGGCTCGTGGTTGCGCCGGGGGCTTGCGAAGAGTCGCCATGATGGGGACGGTACGCGACAACGGCGGCCAGCTCAACCGCGCACGAACCGCCGCGGCGGCTTGCCCGCCGGTTTCTGCGGGACGGCGGGCATCCAGTGGAACCCGAGCCCGGGGCGGCGCCTCACGCTGCCGGGGGCGTCCGGTAGGTGACCGGTGGGCAGCTCGGGTGGCCACAGGTGTTGCCTGAAGGCAACCCATGAATCCCGCCCGCCAGGTGCCGGCAACGACAATCGCCCTGGCCGGTCTCGTGATATGGTCCACGGCAGCCGTGCGGCCGCGGGGCCGCCAGGTGGACTGTGGCCGCAGAGCGCAAGCGCTCGGATCGTTGTCGAGGGGAAGACGGCAGCCTACGCTCCGCGCGGCGACCGCCGAACCGGGTTCCGCCCGAGGTGCGCGCCCGGGTGCTCGCGCGCCTGGAGCGCGAGCAGCAACGCTACATCGCGTCCCAGGCGTGTGACGGGTTCGTGCTCGAGTGGAAGGGACCGTACCTCTATGTTGGCCACACCACGCGCCGGCTCGGGCGGCGGGTCGAGCCGCTGTGCCGCCTGCGCTACACGGGCGACCTGCGCCGCTGGCGCTTCGAGATCTACAAGTACAGCGACCTCGACTACGACCGGGACCAGGACTTCCCCTTCGGCAGCGGCACGGTCGAGAAGTGCTTCGCCGTCGCGGCGGACTTCTACCTCTGGGAGTACGACGTGCTCGAGGCCGGCGAGAGCTGCGGCACCACGGTGGAACCGCCGGCCCCCGGCTTTGTCGGGCGGGAGGCGCTCCTGCCGACCTGCGACCTCACCGCGGTGCCACGCCCCGAGTTCCCGCCGGCCGCCCGGGACGTTGCTCGCGGCCCCCTCCTCGCCGACCTCGACGCCTTCCTCGATTTCGTCGCGGACCGGACCGTCGACCTGGCGCCGCGAACGCTGGGCCTGTGCCGGGCCGACCTCCGGACCGTGAACGCCCTCATGACGTGTCCGCACGAGCTGACGCAGCGACCGGTGCAGGATCGGGCGCCGCGGGTCCAGTGCTGCTTCACCGTGGCGGAGGCGCTCGGGCTGCTGGCCGTGGACCGCGCCGCCAGACGTGCCCGCCTCGGCGAGGGGGTTGCGGCGTTCCGCGCGCTTGCCGAGGTCGAGCAGTGGTGGCTGCTGCTGGAGGCGCTCTGGAACCGGGTGTCGTGGTTCGGTCTCCGCGGGGGCGCCTACGGCAACATGGAGCGGCAGCAGGCGGGGCGCTTCTGGCTCGGCGAGGAGCTGGCGCGGCGCGCGGTGCCGCTCCGGTTCGACTGGACGCTCACCCTTGGCGCCGAGGTGCTGGAGGTGTTCCTGCTGCCCGCCTGGCGTGACGCGGGGCTGGTGGAGCTCACGCATCAGCGCCCCCCGAAGCCCGACCCAACGCTGGCTGCTCGCGCCACCTACCTCAAAGAGGTGCGCGTCACCGACCTCGGCCGCTGGGCGTTCGCGGTGCTGGCGGCCACGGCGCCGCAGTATCGGGACCACAAGGGATTGGTCACGCGCGACAAGCACGACGGTCGCTGGCAGGGCCAGGATTTCGTGACCCAACTCGAGTACTCCGCGCCGCTCCTGTGATCATCCCAGGGGCCGGGTCACGCCCACGACCTCGGGCTATCCCACCAGGTAGGTGGCGCCCACGTCCAGCCCCTCCTCGAGCGTGCCGAAGAAGTCGCCCGAGTGGAACACGCAAGGCTCGTAGCGCTCGTGGCTGTAGGTGTAGAACGCGAGGCTCCACCGCTCTTCGGAGAAGTGGCGCAGGCGGCAGAGGTGGCCGGGGGTATCGTCCGCGACCTCCTTCGCCGTCGTGTACGCGTCGACGTAGCAGAACGCGCCGCTGAACCGGATCCCGAGGCGGCGGTAGCGGCCCGCGTAGTGCTTCGCGGCGTGCGCGAGCGGGCGTCGCTGGTGAAGGCGTCGAGGTAGCAGAACACTCCGCTGAACCTGATGTGGAGGCGGGTGTAGCGGCCGGCGTAGTGCTTCTCGGCGTGCGCGAGGAGACGCCGCAGAGTGCGTTCGTGGACGGCCGGCGGGATCTTCACACCGCCCGAGTGTGGATCGAGAACCCAGCCTTTCATCGTCCGCCTCCTCCCACGAGGAACGACTCCTTGTCCGCGTTGACCTTCGAGTGCGGCCGGCTCTCGGGAACGTCGGGGAGGCCGCGCAGGAAGATCACCTCCGGCCGGTGGTTCACGTACGCCTCGAAGACGTACTCGGCCCAGTAGCGCTCGTCGAGGCCGCGCTTCATGAGGCGCTCGTAGGCGCACACCCGGTCGGCCAGCCCGGTCTTGGACAGGGTCCGGTCCAGGTACTCGCGCCAGGCCGCCACGTCCGGGCCGACGATGAGGTACGGGGTGGTCATCACGACCGACTCGGAGCCCGGCACGAGCGGCGGAACCACGCGCGCCAGCCAGAGCTCGCCGGACGTGCCCGGGTAGCCGGCCGGGCACACGGCCCGATGCTCCTCGCCCGTGCCGAGATCTCGCAGCACGCTGCGGTCCCCGTCCTGCCCTCCGTGGATGAAGAGACCGAGACGGGCCTCCACGAGGTGCTCGAGGACCAGCAGGAACTCGGGCGCGAGCTTGAACTGGCGTCCCACCGCCAGGATGACGCTGCCGAAGGTCTCGCGCGCCGCGCCGACCCCGACGTCGTAGAGCATCCAGTGCCAGAAGAAGGACTTGGTGAGCGGGCTCATGGGCGGACCCGAGGGCATGTACTCCTCTTCGGCCTTCTGGATCCGGTCGACGCACGGCCCGAGCTCGGGCAGCTCCTGGATGACCTCCAGGAGACCCATCACCCAGTTGGTGACGAAGGTGTAGGCGGCGAAGACCCGCGAGACCGCCTCGGCCTCGGCGGACGGGCGGCTCGTGTCGCCGAGGCGCTTGGCCTCGGCCATGCCCTTGCGCCAGGCGGCGAGGTTCACCACCCTGCCAGCCTTCAGGGAGAACAGGCTCGAGATGACCTTCCGCGCGATGGGCGGCGTGGTGGGCTTCCTGGCCATGAGCAGGTCATCGCACAGGCCAGGGCGGGTCGACAAGGGGAACGTGGGCTCGGCCGAGCAAGGCACCGCGAGCTGCGCTCCAATTGGGCGCAGCACAGCCCCTTCCTGACTTGACTGCACTGGGGTACAACGTGCGCATGCGGCTCGCGGATGCCGACGCGGACAGGTTCTTCGCGGTCCTCCGTCCACTCCTGGCCTTCGTCAACGAGCAGCGCCGCATCGTCCCGCGCCCGGTGCCGCGAGCGGACGGATGCCTCGTGGCCCAGGACGCCGCCCCGATCCTGGACGTGCTGTGGGCGGACGACTCGCTGCGGGACGTCTTCATCGCCGAGAACCCGGCGCAGCTCGACGCCGAGGCGCTCGCCCTGGCGCGGAGCTGGGACCGCCGCCGGAAAGGCACCTTCTTCGTCTGGAAGCACTACCGCAAGCACACGCTGTTCCTGGCGGACGACCAGGGCTTCGCCGTGCTGGGGCTCTACAGCACGTTCGCCGAGATGCTCCCCGGGCCGTTGCCGGTCCTGGTCGACGCGGTCCTGCTGCCTTTCGGCGACCGCATCATCTCGGATGGCCTGATCCACATGAAGAACATGACCTTCGGCCCGGGCATCCGGGAGAACCTACGCTACCGGAAGCGGCAGTTGGTGGCGAACGGCGCCATCCGCTCGAGCCTGCTACCCTCGCCGAAGCCGGTCCCCAATCCGCGCAGCGCGCGGCCGCGTGGGCGGCGGCCATGATGACTCGTGGCAAGTGGTCTGGCCGCATGGGCAACCAACCTCCCGGTCTCGCCAGAGGCAAGCGAAGTGTTCGGATAGCCCGCCGTTCGAGCTGCAGCTCGGCCGACGAGGTCATCGAGGAGGTGCTGAAGCAATGGAGCAAGATGATCCGGACCGCCGACGGACAGGAGCAGGCCGAGCGGGCCTACTGGACCATCTCGATTGGCACCGTGAGCGCAGCCAAGCTCATCGTGCGCCTCGGGAGCTGCAGCGGCCGGCTCGAGTTCGCCGGCGACCCGCAGGCGCTCCACCTCCTCGAGCAGGAGTCGGACGACGCGGCCGAGCGGGTGCTGGATTCCTTCCGCACCATGTTCCCCGAGTTCGCCGCGATGCGCGGTGTCCAACTGCCGAGCGAGCGCCCCTACCTGCACGTCGTGCGCTCACGCACCGACTTTCGCTGGTGCCCCGAGACGGTGGCCGGGGATGAGCCATTCCCGCTCGACCCCCGCGTGCTCGAAGGGGTCCCGCAGCAAGTCGAGCCGCTGGTCATGCGCATCACCATGACCTTCGCGAAGCGTCGGGCGTCGGTCGCGCACGACCCCGGTTTGGCGCAGATGGAGGCCATCTCGCAGACCATCGCGGCGATGGCGTTGGGCAAGCTGGTGCTGGCCCTGCACGGAAACGGCAAGCAAGCGGCGGCCCTCGAGCACTTGGCGGAGGTCGACAGCGAGTACCAGTACGCACAGCTCCGTCCGCGTGCCGAGTAGGACCTCGGCACACGGGAGAGCTCGATTCCGGGGGCAACGGTGAGGGTCAGCCGCGGGTGCCGGCGAGCCCGCGGGAAGGTCCGGAGTACATCACCACTTTCATCACCATTTCGGTGTTACGGGGCTGGACGGCCCGAGACACCCTTTGATGTTAAGCCCCGGTGATGACGACTTTCACCGACGGTAACTCAAGCAGGAGTGCGCTTGGCAAGGTGACACTCTACCACTGAGTTACTCCCGCACGACCGGATCCTTCTAGTCCAGGGTCCGTTCCTTGTCAAGCGGAGGCGGTGGTG